>CAZUYM010000086.1:0-5897 GCA_964624805.1 uncultured Planctomycetia bacterium | reverse complement strand
ATTGCAGGCTGACTTCTATTTCGGGGATGCTAACGGTCTTTTTTATGAACCGGTCAGCATACTCGGGACCCGTAAGTATTTCATCGAAATAATCTATGCCGAAACCGGGATGTATACATTGATTTAGTATACCGCCAAGATACTGGTCACGCTCGAGAAGGAGTATATCTTTCACCCCGTTCTCATACGCGGAAACAGCAGCCGCCATACCGGCAGGCCCTCCACCCACTATGACCAGATCACGT
This sequence comes from uncultured Planctomycetia bacterium, assembly GCA_964624805.1. Lineage (GTDB taxonomy): Bacteria > Omnitrophota > Gorgyraeia > Tantalellales > Tantalellaceae > Tantalella. The sequence goes on along the minus strand of CAZUYM010000086.1, from coordinate 5,652 downwards.
TCCATCAACCCTGTCCCCTTTTACTATTTCTGACCCGCATCCTCTCTTCGTCACGGACGTCAGAGGTTTTCCGGTCTTCTCGGAAAGTATCTTCATAAGACGCGTAGTGCAGAACCCTCCATGGCACCTGCCGGCCTGCGCGCGGGTCCGGAACTTTATACCGTCCAGTGTCGTCGCGCCCCGTTCGATAGCATCGGCGACTTCTTTTTCAGAGACCATCTCGCAGCGGCAAATAATATCTCCGTAAGACGCGTTCTCTTTAATAAGATTTTTTATGCGCGATACGGGATCCTCAAAGAGATGTTCAGATCTTCTGCGATGCTTATGAAAGATAAGTTTCTTTTTCAGAGACAGACCGTTGTCCTTGAGTATATCCTTCACCATGACAGCTATAGCGGGCGCGGAAGTGAGACCAGGCGACTGTATCCCCGCTACATTCACGAATCCGGGAACTTTCTCTTCGTGCCGTATGATAAAATCATGCCCCGCTGCGGGTCGTAACCCCGCAAAATACGCGATTATATCGTTCTCGTTGACCGTTGGAAGCATTTTTTTAACTCCCTCGAGGACTTTGGCGAGACCTTCATCCGATGTCGAAAGATCTTCCTTATCATCCACATCTTTGGCCGTAGGGCCTATCATAGGATTACCGTCGGCTGTTTTTATGACAAGGATCCCCTTTGAAGTCTTTGACGGCAGCGGGAAAAGAAGATGACGAGTTATATGCTCCCTTTTTTTGTCCAGGAGGAACTCTTCGCCTTTCCGGGGAAGGATCGTGAAATCGTCTATTCCTACCATTTTAGATATATTGTCAGCGAAAAGTCCCGCGGCATTTATAAGATACCGTGATCTGAACGGGCCCTTAGGTGTTGTCACTTCGAAACGGTGTTCATCGTCCTCTGAATACGTGATGCTTTCCGCTTTAGCGCTTATGTGGAACTCGACACCGTTCTTCGCGGCGTTCTCGGCAAGATCATACACGAGCCGGTACGGGCTTATTATGCCTGCGGTAGGCGCATAAAGCGCGGCTACCGCCTCATTGTTGAGGTTGGGCTCGTTCTTTCTTAGCCATGCGGAATCGACTATCTCAAGATCCGGGACGCCAAGGAGTTCCCCCTCCTCTTTGAGCTCCAGAAGCCGCGCGGTCTCTTCATCGTTAAACGAGACTACAAGCTCTCCCACTTCCTTGAAATGGACGCCAAGCTCTGCGCATATTTTTCGCATGAGCCGGTTGCCCTCTACGCACAGTTTGCCTTTTAATGAATCGGGAGGGTTTTGTGTTCCGGGATGTATTATGCCGCTGTTGGATTTGGAAACGCCGAATGCCAGCTCTTCTTCTTTCTCAAGAAGTCCGATGGTAAGCTTGTAACGCGAGAGTTCGCGCGCGATAGAAGCACCTGTAACACCGCCTCCTATTATCAGAATGTCATAAGAGTTCATGCTATTTTGTAAGTGTCCTGTCTATTGCCTCGAGCCATTCGAAATAAAGCCGGTCGGCCTTTTTTCGGGATATTCGAGGTTTGAATACCCGGTCTTTGGCCCAGTTCTTTTTTATCTCTTGAGTATTTTTCCAATATCCGGTTGCGAGCCCCGCCAGGTACGCCGCGCCGCAAGATGTTGTCTCGATCACTTTCGGGCGTATAACGCTTACCCCGAGAACGTCTGCCTGGAACTGGCATAGAAAGTTGTTCGCTACCGCTCCGCCGTCCACCTTAAGGTCCATTATTCTTAGACCCGAATCCTTCTTCATTGCTTCGAGAACATCTTTTGTCTGATAACACATAGCTTCAAGGGCAGCTCTGGCAAAATGCCCCTTTGTGGTGCCTCTTGTTATGCCGTAAATACTGCCTCTCGCGTGCGGGTCCCAGTATGGCGCGCCAAGACCCACAAGAGCAGGCACAAAATATACGCCGCCGTTGTCCGTTACAGATTCCGCCCATTTCTCTGAATGTGAAGCGTGCGGAAAAAGTTTTAGCCCGTCACGAAGCCACTGCACGGCAGCGCCCGTAACAAAAATGGCTCCTTCAAGGACATAAACCGGTTCGCCTTTGGCTCCGCATCCCAGTGTCGTTATAAGACCGTACTTTGAGACAGGCCTTTTTTTGCCTATATTGAGGAGTATGAATGATCCCGTACCGTAGGTATTCTTCATGGTTCCGGGCGCGAAACACGTCTGTCCGAAAAGTGCCGCCTGCTGATCTCCCGCAATCCCTGATATTGGTATCCCCGAGGGCAGGTTGCCGATCCTTGCGGTCTTGCTGAAAACACCGGAAGACTTTTTGACTTCCGGAAGCAGGCTTTCGGGAATACGGAGCTTTTTCAGTATGTCTTTATCCCACTGAAGCTTCTCGATATTAAAGAGCATCGTGCGTGACGCGTTCGTGTAATCGGTGGCATGCGTTTTCCCTCCGGTCAGTTTCCATAAGACCCACGAATCGGTGGTCCCGAAACATAACCTGCCTTTTTTTGCTCTCTGTCGCGCGCCTTTTATGTTTTTAAGTATCCATTCTATTTTTGTAGCTGAAAAATAGGCGTCAACAGGCAGCCCTGTTCGTTTTTTAAAAAATTTCGCCCCTCCCTTTGATCTTAATTTGTCGCAGCGCGCTGCCGTACGTCTGCATTGCCATACGATAGCGTTATATACAGGTTTCCCTGTCTTCCTGTCCCAGACGATGGTCGTTTCGCGCTGATTTGTGATGCCAATAGCTGTAATACTCTTAGGGGGAACCTTGCACAGAACTTTTTGTATGGAACTGTTCACGCTTTTCCAGATCTCTTCAGGGTCGTGTTCCACCCATCCGGGTTTCGGGAAATATTGCGGAAACTCCTGATAAGCGCTGGCGACATTGCGTCCCTTTTTGTCATATACGACCGCACGGCTTCCCGTGGTCCCCTGGTCTATTGCTAAAACGTATTTCACTGACAGCCTCCTTACAACCTGTCCCTTACCCACTTGAAAATGTCTTTGAATACCCGCTCTTTCCCGATGTCTACCGATAGAGCGTGAAACATCTCGGGATATTCTACTATTGTTTTGTCTTCGGGTTTAAGGCCGTTAAATATCCGCCTGCTTGCGGAGTTTACCGCTAGCTTATCTTTTCCGGCCAGGGCGAACAGTACGGGTATGCCGATCTTTCTTTTTTCAATCCTGGCTATCATTTGCGCGGTGATCATCTTAAAAAGGAACCTTGCCGTAGCCACGCGAAGTTCCCGATCACTTCCGTCCATTATTTTACGGTACTCGACGTCGCGCGTGCACATCGCTGAATTGAATGGAACCTTGAAGTGTTTTTTAGGGTCAAAGGCGACAGACCACGCTATTTTGAGATACTTCATTATCGGAACAGTGGGACGGCTCTTAAAAGCCGGTGAAAGGCAGATAAGACCGTTAAAGATATTACCCTCCTCCGCGACCGTCAGAAATGATATAAGAGCCCCGAGACTTTCTCCGACGAGATAGATCTTTTTCCCGGGATTCTCCCGCGCGATAATACTACGTAGTGCCCGGATGTCCTCGAAATATATGTTAAAATAATCGATATGTCCCTTAAGACCTTCTGTCTCTCCGAAACCTCGAAGTTCCAGGGCGTATGAAGATATGCCGTTCTTGAGAAAATGATCCGCGAGGAATTCCCACCTGCCCGCGTGCGCGCCAAGACCGTGAACGAGTAGAAAAGCAGCTTCAGGATCAGGGCGATCCCACTGCCTGTATATTATTCCTGTATTTTTATCTGTGTGTATCACTTCCCCCGCCGCATAATAGTTATAGTAAGATTAGAATCAATACTATAAATATACGGATATTTCGCGGAAAAACAAATCCAGGGTATCAGGCAATCAGGATATTAGGACTAGGCTTTGGATATCAGGGACAAACCTGGGTTGCGTTGAGAGGTTACGGCTATCGAAACGTCTGTCGTCTATGGGTTGGGGCTGAACCCAACCGTGAACCCTCTAACGATTCCAAAAACGTAACCGAATACCCTTCGATAAAATAACATCCCCCATTTTAACCAGGTTAGTCGAGAGCGACATCACTCCGCGTCGCGGAGCGCCTGCGCGTAACCCTCCTTATACCCTTTAAAATACCCCAGTTCATATTGTGATCTCGGGGCATCGTATGAAGGCTGTTGCGTGTACACAGGCTGTGGTTGTACGTAGACCTGCGGTTGCTGTTGAATATACCGGGGCTGTGGGGCACTCACATATGCCTGAGGCTGGGGGCTGGAATAGCCTTGAGTATATGTGGTGGTGTTCTGCCGGGTGATCGAATCGAGAAGCGCGCCTCCTATGATGTTCACCCCGGCACCCGCGAGAGCGCCTTTCCAGACGTCCGAACCTTTAGCTCCGGAAGCAGCACCTCCCAGAGCGCCTGCTCCGGCCCCCAGAAGCCCCGATTTGATAATATCTACGTAAGAATACCTTGCTTGTGCCCCGGCCGGGAGCACAGAAGATATGCTGAAAACCAGCACAAATATGACTACGGAAACTTTCTTCATAGCGCACCTCCCTCCTTCTACTATCTTTGACGAGGGAAGTGCGAAAAAAGTTCCATAAAAATGGAGGGGCAGATGACATCATCGCGAATATCGAGTGGATTTCAGATAACAGATTGTAGATTGCAGATATCTAACATCTGAGATCTGTCACCTGTCATCCAAGGAAGCATCTTGAGTTTGCGACGATCAATCAAAGCTGTTTGTTCCCGAATCCGGAGAGTCGTAGGAACGGCCTTCGCCGACGCTCGGAACACTGCCGGAGTTGGAGTTGTCGGGAACAGAAGTGTTGATGGTAGACCCGCTTCCGCCGTCAAAAGTCGCCGTGTCCTGGGCAGTTTCGGTCGCCTGTCCATGGGCGTCGCAGCTTCCACAACCGCCCCATGCGACCCCTGCTGATACAGCCAGAATGAAAACAGCTGTAAACATAATGGTTATTGATCTTTTCATAGCCACCTTCCTTTGTTAGTACTCATCTTAATTGATCTTAATCCTTCTTCAATTTAAATTCGAAGGGTTTTGAGAATATGAGTTCGGGCAACCCTGTCTTCGGATCCCGTTTACCGTCCCGTGAGTAGAAACGCGCCCATATCGAGCGTTGATCAAGATCGACCACTGCGGTGTAAAGCGTTCTGAGCGGGAGATCATGATGTCCGCCCTCGGACGCTTCGTCAACGCGTCCGTACGCGAGGCTAAGAGCCTGCGTTCCGTCCCCCTCAGTGTATTTACCCTTGTGAGTCTTTACATACTCTTCCAGCACGCGGTAACGGTTAAAAGTGTCGTAGCTGTCTTTATTGGGCTTTGGGAACTTCTCGACAGTGGGATAATCGTAAACGGAGTGGTTAGTTATTACTACCGGTTTTCCTTCGCCGTCGATAAATCGATCGCTGAAATCCTCGGAAGACTTCTCGTAAATGAAAGAACGTCCGGTCGAATCCATGATCATAAAATGAGCGGGTATGAGCGACATGGTCACCTTATTATTCAATATGACCTCTTTCGCCTCCTCCAGCGTAGCACACGTATCCATGATGAGCTGGATGGCCTGATACTGATGCAGTCCGGATTGTCGGGAAAGGTCTTTAAGTATATGCTCCGCCCCGAAGGTGTCGTCTTCAAGAGTCGTAATGCTTAACCCGGGTGAATTGACGGAATC
>CAZUYM010000085.1:0-5915 GCA_964624805.1 uncultured Planctomycetia bacterium | reverse complement strand
CCTATGATACCTTTTATAAATCTACCGGTAAAGATAGTAAAGCTGTTCACTTCGAATGTCTCCGAAAGCGAAGTCGCCGCCGGAGTATGTATGGGGCTTTTTCTCGGGTTTATACCGCTGAACGGTCCCATGGCGATACTGCTTTTTGTGCTGTTCTTCCTCTTTAAGATAAACAGGCTTGCCACGATGCTGGTCCTGCCGATATTCAAGCTGTTGTACGTTCTGGGTGTAAGCGTTCTCGCCGACAAGCTGGGCGGTTTTCTCCTTATAGATATGAAGTTTCTCGCGATATTATGGAATTTTCTTACGTCGCTGCCGATCATCGCGTATCTTGATCTTGGGAACACTCTGGTAACTGGAGGTCTTACCATCTCGATAATATTGACCGTGCCTGTTTACATAGGCGCCAAAAAGGGTATTGTCGTTCTCCGGGAAAAGTATTTCAATAAGATAAAGAATTCCGCCATCGCGAAATGGTTTCTCAAACTCCCGATCATAAGCCACATCGTGGCATTTGTCGGAAAGGTCAACCAGGGTTAAATAATGAAAGTTATCAACACTAAGGGAATAGCGATCTTTATAGTCATACTGCTGGTGATCCAGGTGGCTGTAGGCATGGTCATATCACCCCTTGTGGGTAAGGCGGTCATCTCCGCGCTCAATAAAACAGTAGATACGAAGATCACAGTGGGAAGTGTTAACGTGTGGCCGCTGACGCTTGGTGTATCAATGAAGGACCTCAAGGTTTTTGACCCGGACAACCAGGACCAGAAGATGGTCAGTGTGAAGAAGGCTTCGATGCGGATAAGCTTGTGGGGACTTCTTTGCAAGAGACTCGCTATTTCGAGTATTGGCCTTTACGGAGCGGACATTACTTTGAGGGGCGAACCCGACGGCAGCTTTAATATACAGAAAATAGTGAAACCTTCCGAAGAGGAAGGGGTGCAGGCGAAGAAAGGTTCTGTCTTTGACCGATTCAAGAAAGGGCAGGATTGGTTCTCCCGTATCTACGACATGGTAAAAGACAGGTCGGAGAAAGATAAAGAGGAGCAAGCCGAAGAGGCAAAGGCGCCGAAACCCGCGATTCAGACCAAGGTTATTGAGTTGCCCAGAGGAAGGCGTGTTCTGTTCGAGACCAAAAAGGGAGGTTACCTTTTTGAAATAGGGAGTCTTGTTGTGAAGGACGCACGTGTTAAACTTGAAGCGCAGGGCGGCAGGTCAATTATTATCGAGAAAGCGAATATTAACCTTAGAGGGCTCGGGGTAGATCCTGTTATGGGTGCCAGGATAAACGCTATCGGAGCAAAAGGCCGACTGGTAAGTGAAGACAAACCGGCCGGCGAATTTTCGTTCTCGTACACATACAGCGAAAATAGGGGAAATGACAATGCGAATATAGATCTATCTGCCAACAAAGTAGATCTTGCGGCCATGTCTTTTATTTATGAGGATTCACTCCCTGTAGAGGTTAAGAAGGGGCTTTTGACGATAAGGTCGAAGACGTCTATAAGGGGAGAGGAGCTTAACTCGAAGAACGCTCTTACCCTTACGGGCCAGGAGCTTGCTCCCTCAGCGGGCGGGGCGGGATCTTTAAGTATGATACCCATGCCGACGCTATGCAATGCCATGAACCAGGTAGATCCCCTGAAACTCGATTTTACTATCACCGGAACTCTTGAGGACCCGCAGTTTGGGGGATTCCAGGAATCTCTTATGAACATAGTCAAGCCGTACATAGGTAATATAGCCGAACAGCAGGGAAAGAAACTGTTGGACGGGTTCCTCAAGAAAGAGACCGGGACTTCCGTCACGGCCGCTGCCGCGGAAGACGATAACACCGCCAACCAGGCGGTAGATGCCATCAAATCACTTTTCAAAAAAGACGAATAGTCCTCTCCAATTTGGCGGGCCCCAACCAGGAGCCTAAAATAAGCTTTTAAATGCCAAATGACAAAATCCAAATGACAAATGAAATCCAAATGCCAAAATCCAAAATAGCTACTTTGGGTTTTGGATTTTTGGGTTCCTTTGGATTTTGGGCTTAGGATTTTGGATTTCCAGTTCAGATATAGTCTGAAAATCCTGCGTTACGTTACCCTAACAGCCTATACCGCTTTATTACCGTTGACAAAAGGAGCTAAGCAAATATAATAATAATATTGTACAAAAGAAGGCTTTCCTTCGCTGTCTTCATAAGACAACGAAAACCGCAGACTTACGCATTTTCGCAATTTTAAGAAGGAGGTATTCAAGTGGCTGGTACAACAAAAGATATCCGCAATGTAGTATTATTATCCCATTCAGGGTGTGGCAAGACCACTCTCTGCGAGAATCTCCTGTTCAAGGGAGGAACAATATCCAAAAAAGGCAGTGTAGATGCCGGGACGACCGTATCGGATTACAGTTCCGACGAAAAGGAACGTAAAAATTCCATAAACCTTTCAGTGTCTTCTTACGAAGCCGACGGCGTAAAGGTCAATCTTCTTGACGCTCCGGGGTTTCTTGACTACGTAGGCGAAGTTACTGCCGGGGTCAATGCGGCCGATGCCGCTGTCATGATAGTGGATGCCGTAAGCGGTGTCCAGGTTGGAACTACAAAGTTCTGGAAGCTGGCACAAGAATTCTCTCTCCCGCGCGTGATCATCGTGAATAAGATGGACAAAGATAATGCTAATTTTGTAAAAGTTCTTGAGGGCATAAAGAAGAGCCTGGGCAAAAACTGCGTTACTCTTTGTTACCCGAACGGTAAAGGCGCGACTTTCACGGGTATGGCTAATCTTCTCACACAGGAAGGCCTCGATAAACTCGAAGGGGACGCGAAATCTGAAGCTGACAGTCTTTCCGGAGAGATGATAGAAGGTGTGGCTGAATCTGACGACGCTTTGCTGGAAAAATACCTGGAGGAAGGCGAGCTTTCCCCTGAAGAACTCAACAAGGCTTTCAGGGCCGGTGTGATATCGGGGAAGATAATCCCTGTTATTCCAGCCTCTATGGAAAAAGGCATAGGCGTGGACGAGGTCATGTCGATAATAAAGAACTACATGCCTTCTCCCGAAGACCGTCCGGCAGTTGAAGCAGAAGTTCCGGGCGCCGAGGGCGACGACGCGCTGAAAGAAGTGGAACCTAAAAGTGACGGTACATTTTCAGCGCAGGTCTTTAAGACCATCTCTGATCCTTATGCGGGGCAGATAACAATGTTCCGTGTCCGCTCGGGTAAGGCCTCCTCAAACCAGTCGATCAAGAACGTCTCGACCGGGGTTTCAGAGAAGTTCGGTCCGCTGTTCTACATGAAAGGTAAAGATCAGATGCCGGTAGATTCGGTCATAGCCGGAGATATCGTAGCTGTGGCTAAACTTAAGGAGACTAATACGGGGGACTCTCTTGCCGACGATAAGGCACGGGTAAAGTTCAGGAATGTAAAATTTCCTGAACCTGCCATAAGTTTTTCTATAACACCCAAAAGCCGGTCAGATGAAGACAAGATATCGGGCGTTCTCGCGAAACTTGTCGCGGAGGACCCGACGTTCCAGATGATGCTTGATGAACAGACCCACGAACTGGTCGTGTCCGGTATGGGAGAGATGCACCTTAAGACGATGCTGGGCAGGATGAAGACCAGATACGGGGTAGAGGTTGAAATAGGCACCCCGAAAGTGGCTTACAAGGAAACTATTACCGCGAACGGCGAGTCAAAATACAGGCATAAAAAACAGTCGGGAGGCGCCGGGCAGTTTGCTGAAGTATGGATGAGAATAGAGCCGAAGGAACGCGGTGAGGGGTTTGAATTCGTCGATGAGGTAGTCGGCGGCGCTATCCCTAAACAGCTGATAGGAAGCTGTGAGAAGGGGGTCCTGAACGCGCTTAAGTCTGGGAAAATAGCCGGATATCCTGTCGTAGACGTGAAAGTCATTGTTTATGACGGTAAAACACATCCGGTGGATTCCAAGGATATAGCGTTTCAGATCGCCGCGGCGCACGCGTTCAGCGAATCTTTCGAACAAGCGAAACCAACGCTTCTCGAACCTGTAATGCATGTAGAACTTACAGTTCCCGAAGAGAATATGGGAGACATCACAGGGTCCTTAAGTTCACGCAGAGGAAGAGTACAAGGTATGGATACTGAAGGCGGCATGCAGGTCGTCAAAGCGCAGATACCTCTCGAAGAGATGTACAAATATGCTAACGAGCTAAAGTCTCTGACCGCCGGGAGAGCCACTTACACTATGACGTTCTCTCATTATGATCCGGTTCCGGGCAATGTGGCTCAGAAAATAATTTCCGAAAACAAGAAAGATCATCACAAGGAAGAAGAATAAACCAGTAATCAGTGGTCAGTGATCAGTAATCAGGATGTTGAACGATACTGACTGACAACTGACAACTGACAACTGATAACTGATAACTGACAATGCAAGCATGGGAGGCATAAAAATATGTCCGGACATTCCAAATGGGCGAGTATTAAGCACAAAAAGGGAGCGCTTGACGCAAAGCGCGGAAAAATATTCACTAAGATCATACGCGAGATCACTGTAGCAGCGAGAGAAGGCGGCGGGGATCCCGATGCTAATCCGCGTCTCAGGCTTGCTATACAAAAAGGCAAAGAAGCTAACATGCCGGCGGACAATATAGAACGCGGCATTAAAAAAGGTACGGGAGAGCTGGAAGGAGTATCTTATGAGAATCTTTCTTTCGAGGGATATGCCGTAGGCGGTGTTGCCGTGATAGTTGAAGGGCTTTCGGACAATAGGAACAGGACCACAAGCGAGGTGCGCTCTATTTTCACCAAACGCGGTGGCAATATGGCCGGCGCGGGTTCCGTAGCGTTCCAGTTCGACAAGAAAGGCGTTTTTCTGGTAAAGAAAGAAGACGCCGCCGAAGAAGAGCTCCTGGATATAGCGCTTGAATCCGGCGCGGAGGACCTGACATCTGACGAGGATTTTTTTCAGATAACCTGCGCTCCGCAAGACTTTGATAAAGTCCGCACGGGTCTCTCAAAAAAGAATGTGAAGATCGAATCGGGAGAACTCAGTATGGTGCCCAAGAACACCATGAAAGTTGAAGACCTGGAAAGCGCAAAAAAGGTCATGGCGCTTGTGGAAGATCTCGAAGACAACGATGACGTACAGAACGTATATACCAATTTCGATATTCCGGACGAGATATTAAAACAACTAGAAGCGGAAAGCAGTTAATAGTTCATAGTTCATTGTTCATCGATGCGGGCAACGAACAACGAACTGTTAACAATGAACACGTATATGCGCATACTAGGTATAGACCCAGGTCTTCAGAGGACAGGATACGGGCTTATAGAGTCCGACGGTCCTGACCGGATGAAACTCATGGAAGCGGGAGTTATAAAGACCTCCGCGCAGGAAGGAATATCGCGCCGTCTCAAGGATATCTACAGCAATCTTACAGATATTATCAAAGAACATCATCCGGACGTGCTTGTCCTGGAAAAAATATACTCGCATTACAAACATCCGAGGACTTCCATTCTTATGGGGCATGCTAGAGGTGTAATATGCCTGGCATGCGGAGTTAACGGAGTGGAACTGGTGAACTATCCGGCAACGCGTATTAAAAAGGCGGTTACCGGTAACGGGCATGCAGGCAAGCATCAGGTACAGAACATGGTGAAAGCCTTGCTGGGACTCAATACCGTTCCAAAACCGGCCGATGTTGGGGATGCGCTGGCCATGGCGATCAGTTATGTGTATATCGAGGGAGTAAATTAGTTGATAGTTCATTGTTGATAGTTCATTGTTCATAGTTCATAGTTCATAGTTCATAGTAAAAAATATAAAGAGATAAAATGTGGAGTTTTGTGTTAGGAAATTTAAGAGCGAGAAACTTGTCCTCGATCGCAAATTTTCTGATACAAAACGAAGTTAATGATTAACATTAGG
>CAZUYM010000084.1:0-5915 GCA_964624805.1 uncultured Planctomycetia bacterium | reverse complement strand
CCCTACCTATATTTTTTCCTTTTTACTTTTTCCTTTTTACTTTTTCCTTTGATTCAATTCTCTATTCCCAATTCCCACCTCCCCGTTTACCGTTCACTGTTCCCAGTTCACAGTTTACAGTTCACTACCATATTGCAAACACGCTTACATTGTTGTATGATATTAACTAATAAAATTAATAGTAATTTTTTATTCTAATAATATCAAGGAGGTACAAGATGTCACAGGGTATAACAGCTATAAACGAAAGGGTGGAAAAGGAGAGCGCTTTTGTCGAAGATCTCCTGGCAGAGATACGAAAAGTAATAGTCGGACAGGATTATCTTATAGAACGGCTGCTGGTAGGCCTTTTGGCGAACGGCCATGTCCTGATCGAGGGCGTACCCGGTCTAGCCAAGACCATGTCAGTGCGCGTGATATCTTCCGCGATCAGCACAAAGTTCCAGAGACTTCAGTTCACACCGGATCTGTTGCCGGCGGATCTTATCGGTACGCTGGTGTACAGTCCCAAGGAAGGGACTTTTACCACCAAAAAAGGCCCTATATTCTCGAATATCATTCTGGCGGACGAAATAAACAGGGCTCCGGCAAAAGTCCAGAGCGCTCTTTTGGAAGCTATGCAGGAGAGACAGGTCACCATCGGAGAGAACACGTTCAAACTGGATGACCCCTTTCTGGTCCTTGCCACACAGAACCCCATAGAACAGGAAGGTACATATCCGCTACCCGAGGCCCAGGTAGACCGTTTTATGCTCAAGCTCAACGTCGGATATCCCAACAAAGAAGAAGAGCATATGATACTAAAGAGGATGGCATATACCGATAAGAAGATCGAGGTCAAACCCGTGGTATCAGCGGAAAAAATAATCGAGGTCAGAAAGATCGTCAACGAAATATACATGGACGAAAAGATCGAAAAGTATATAGTTGACGTGGTCTTCGCGACGCGTGAGCCGGGAAAATACGGTTTGAAGGAATTTGAGGGACTTATCGAATATGGAGCGTCCCCGAGGGCGACCATAAATCTTGCTTTAGCGGCTAAGGCTTATGCTTTTCTGCAGCGAAGGGGATATGTGACGCCGCAGGATATCAAGTCTATAGGGCCTGATGTTCTGCGTCACAGGGTGATCCCGAGCTATGAGGCCGAAGCGCAGGAGAAGACATCCGAGGATATAGTTAGGAAGGTGTTCGAGGAGATAGAGGTTCCGTAAAGCAGGGAAGAGAAGCAAATAAGGTTGAGATTAAGATTGAGATTGAGAAAAATACTGATAACTAAACCTTAATCTTAATCTTAATCTTGAGCGGAGCGAAAACCATGATCCCAAAAGAGATAATAAACAAGATAAAACGGATACAGATCACAACGTCCCGCAAGGTCACCGATGTGTTTGCGGGTCAGTATCAGAGTGTGTTCAAGGGCCTCGGTATGGAGTTCGACGAGGTAAGGGAATATCTTCCGGGGGATGAGATACGGTCGATCGACTGGAACGTAACGGCCCGAATGGGGCACCCGTACATAAAAAAGTTCGTGGAAGAACGAGAGCTCACGATCATGATACTTCTGGACGTTTCGATGTCGTGCAGGTTCGGCACAGCGGGAAGGATCAAGAGTGAGCTTGCCGCCGAACTGTGCTCGGTGATAGCGTTCTCAGCCATACAGAATCACGATAAAGTCGGGATGCTTACGTTTACAGATAACATAGAGAAGTTCATCCCTCCAAGAAAAGGTGTGCGTCATGTTTTGCGTGTTATAAGGGAGGCAATATATAACAAGCCTGAGGGAAGAGGTACGGATGTTAATAAGGTCCTGGAATATCTTAATCGTGTTACTACAAGACGGACCATAACTTTTGTCATATCGGATTTTTTCGCCGAGGACTTCAAAAAAACGCTGTCGATAACCAATAAAAGACATGATGTAATAGCCGTCTCGGTCTCGGATCCCGCGGAACTTGAACTGCCCAAAGCGGGTATAGCAAAACTTCATGACGCGGAAACGGGTTCTCCGTATGTGATCGATACCTCGAATTCGTCGATCCGCAAGCTTTACGAGTCGAAGACAAGAGCTACCGCGGAGGCCAGGCATGAGGTGTTCCGGTCTGTGGGAGTGGACAATATAGATATCCGTACCGACGAGTCGTACGTACAGCCGCTTATAAGGTTCTTCCGGATGAGAGAACGCCGGAGGAGGATGAGGTAGGGGGGGCGAGCAAGTACCGGGTACCGAGTACTGGGTATCGGGGGCAAACTCGGAATACGTTGTAGGGTTACGGCTATCGAATCGTCTGGCGTTATAGGGTGGCGGCTGAACCCCAACCGTAAACCCTCTAACGATTCCAAAGACGTAACCGATCAACGATTGACGTAATCAGGAATAGGGAGTAAAAAACTGAATACTAAATACTGCATACTGAATACTACAATAGCGTTCTGCGTACTCTACGTACTCGCACTCGCGTCCGTATGCTACGCCGCAGACGGGCCGGAGATCGTAACTGAAGTCGATATCGAGGATATCGCTATCGGTGACAGGATAACGGTCGAAGTCGTGGCGAAGGACCCCAAAGATTTCGATCTGGTATTTCCGGAGACTCCCGAGAACCTTGGTGAGTTTTCTTTTGTGGAATCAAAACCCGTGAAGGCCGGATGGGGAAGTTCCAGGGTGACGGGACGGGAGTACGTTCTGAGCATATACACTACCGGCACGCATGTTATTCCCCCGGTCGAGGTCATGTATAAAGGCAAAGAAGACGACCGGTGGCATACGGCAGAAACCAGACAGGTTCCCGTAGAAGTGAAGAGCATCCTGACCGGTGGAGAGACAGACATCAGGGATCTTAAGGGGATGATAATATCCAGCAGGAAACTTGTCATGGTGCTTTTTGCCGCGGGCCTGATCTTGATAGCCGCGGTAATATCGGCTTTTCTGTACTTCAGGAGGGGGGGGCGCCTTCCGGGAATGGGTCCCAAAAGAGAACTTACGCCCGAAGAAAAAGCGTACCGGGATCTCAGAGCTCTTGAGAAGATGGGCCTTGCCGATAAAGGCCTGATAAAGGAATATTATTCCAGATTGTCCGACATAATAAGACGTTACCTTGAGGGACGGTTCTATTTCAGGGCTCCTGAAATGACTACCGAGGAATTTATGGAAGAAGTGAAAAAGTCTCCCCGGCTCGCGGACGCGCACAAAAGTCTGCTTAAGGAATTTCTTTCTCACTGTGATATGGTCAAGTTCGCGAAATACGGGCCCACACCGCTTGAGATGATAGACAGTTTTAAGGCCGCCGAGAAGTTCGTGGATCAGGCAAGGCCGGTAGAGGAGGAAAAAAAATGACGCATTTTGCCAATCCTCTGGTGCTTCTTCTTCTGGTATTAGTGCCTCCCGTGGTTTATCTGGTAAAAAGGTTTGAAAATAAAAGGGAAAGTTTTCTGAGGTTCTCAAATCAGGATTTTATAAAGGGACTTCCCGGGTCGTTAAAGGTCGCGTTAAGCAGAAGCCTGATATATGTCAAAGCCATGGCGCTTGTGCTTTTTATAGCGGCTGCCGCCAGGCCGCTGGCTACGATAGAGAAAACAAGGATCTTTGTGGAAGGTATTGACATAGTACTCGCTGTGGATACCTCGAGCAGCATGCTTGCTATGGATTTTGAAGTCAAAGGGCAGCGAGTGGACCGGCTTGAAGCCGTAAAAAAAGTAGTTCTGGATTTCATAAAGAAACGTCCCAACGACCGTATAGGCATGGTCGCTTTTTCCGCGCAGGCATATACGGTATGTCCGCTTACCCTCGACCACGACTGGCTTGAGAAGAACGTAGAGAGGGTGCAGATAGGGATGATAGAGGATGGTACGGCGATAGGGTCGGCTATAAGCGCTTCGCTTAACAGGGTAAAGGATACGGATACAAAAGAGAAGATAATCATCCTCCTTACGGACGGCCGCAACAATGCCGGCAGAATATCTCCTTTAGCCGGCGCGGAAGCGGCGCGGGCTCTGGGAGTAAGCATTTATACGATAGGGGCGGGTACGAAAGGGATGGCACCGTATCCGGTAAAAGATATGTTCGGGAATACTGTCCTGAGGCCCGTGGAGATAGAAATAGACGAAGCCCTGCTTAAGAAGATAGCGGTGGTAACAGGCGGGGAATATTTCAGAGCTACGGATACCAGATCTCTGGAAAAGATATATGACAAAATAGACCAGCTTGAAAAGACTAAGATGGAAGAAACCGGATATAACATCTATCGGGAGCTCTTTGGATTATTTTTTATTCCCGGACTGATGCTTTTGCTCGCGGAGATCATCCTGGCGAGGACGATACTGAGGAGGATACCTTAACATGAGGTTTGAAGCGCCCTATATGTCCGTATTTTTATGGATCCTGCCGGTACTGGTGATATTCTTTATCGTAACGGCGAAGGCCAGAGAGAAAGCGTTAAGGTCTTTTGCGGAAAAGGACCTTTTGCCGGAGATATCCGCCTCGATGGACAGAGGGAAAAAGAAGGTCAAGGATCTGTTGATCATTATAGCTGTCCTTTTTCTCATACTTGCCCTGATGAGGCCTCAGTGGGGGTTTAAGTGGCAGGAGGTGAAGAGGAAGGGGCTTGACATAGTGATAGCGCTGGATACCTCTAACAGTATGCTTGCCGAGGATGTACTCCCCAACAGGCTGAAGAGGGCCAAGCTGGCAATAAAGGACCTGGTAAGAAAGCTTAACGGGGACAGGGTGGGACTTGTAGTGTTCTCCGGGACGGCGTTTTTGCAATGCCCGCTTACGCTGGACTATAACGGGTTCCTCCTTTCTCTGGACGATGTGAACGTCAACTCTATACCGGTGGGAGGGACTTCCATATCAAGCGCCGTATATACGGCCATTAAAAGTTTTGAGGGCGGTGAGCAGGAAGAGAAGGTGCTTGTAGTTATAACAGACGGGGAAGACCTTGAAGGCGGCGTCGAGAGAGCAATAGAAAAAGCCCGGGCGGAGAATGTAAAGATCTTTTGTGTCGGCATAGGTTCCGCGGAAGGTGAGCTTGTGCCGATAATAGGCTCGAACGGAAAAAGGGCTTTCCTGAAAGATGATGAAGGAAATGTCGTAAGGACGCGCCTGGAAGAGGGTGTACTTCAGAAGATGGCACTTGAGACCGGAGGGATGTATGTTCGGGCAACGGGGGCGGAATTCGGCCTGAGTCTTATATATGACGAAAGACTGGCAAAGATGGAAAAACAGGATTTCAAGAGCAGGATGGAAAAGAAATATAACGAAAGGTTCCAGATACCGCTGGGTATCGCTATCCTGTTTATTTTTCTGGAATTACTTTTACGTGACAGAAAGCGCGGAGTAAAGTATTGAGCTGTGTGGTGAATACGAAAATGAGAAAATATTCAGGCATTCATAAAGTCTGCTGCTTGGCGGGTGTGACACTCTTGCTGATGGTGTTGTCCTCGGAGAGTGCTTTTGCCGGAAGAGTCGAGCGTGAAACTGAAAAAGCCAGAGAGTTTTATGACCAGGGGCAGTATGCCGAGGCGGTTGGAGCGTATGACAAAGCGCTTGAACTGAGGCCGGAGGATCCTGAAATACAGTACAACCGGGCGATGGCACTTTACCGTCAAGGAGATTTTCAGGAAGCGGAAAAAAGTTTTTTAAGAGCGATCTCCGAAAAAAAAGAAAAGCTGGAAAGCAGGGTCGTATATAACGCGGGGAACAGTAAGTTCAGGGCGGCAGAGAGAACGGAAAAGTCAGATCCGGGAGCAGCCATAAAAAAATATGAGGAAGCGGCACAGTATTATGAGCGGTCTATGGAACTCGCTCCGGAAGATGAGGACGCTAAATACAACTATGAAGTTACGGAAAAAAAGATAAAGAGATTAAAACAGCAGCAGAACCAGCAACAACAAGAGCAGCAGAACCAGGATCAGAA
>CAZUYM010000083.1:0-5918 GCA_964624805.1 uncultured Planctomycetia bacterium | reverse complement strand
GTGGCATTTTTTAGCGGAATTTACCAGATAGTCAGCTACATAAAGTTCAGAGAGATGCAGCTGAAAAACAGTAAAGGTTTGGAAGATGGAAGACAGTAAAAGGGAGAGATTCCCGGAGTACGTACCGTTATATTACAGGACATTCGCGAAAATAAGGAAAGTTCGCCGTCAATTTGGAGTGCGTCTTGCCGAGCAGAAGGCCAGGCGGGAAGGTTGCCCGGGAGTTACGCCTGATGGCGAAGCGGTTCGCGCGAACGGGAAAGAGATATCTGACGGAGCTATCAATAGAAGCGCCGTATGTATCGATGATGATCTCAAAAGTCCGGAAATTATATCGCTTGGCGAAGACCTGGATCTCTTGAAGAAAGATATGGCTGAGCGGGGATACAAATATACGAATACGGCAGGGACTTTTCTTTCCCGGATGTTCTATCCCAGATCGGAAAGGACGAAACTATGGGAGAACCTGTGGGTCGTACATAATTCCGGTGTAAAGCCCGGACACAAAGTGCTGGACATCGGGGGAGCTTCGACCGCGTTTTCTTTCTATCTGGCAAACCTCGGCTGTTCCGTAAGTGTCGTGGATAATGATTGGGGTAACTGCGGGACGATATATAACGCCAATTACGTGGCTCAAAAAATGGGATGGGAAATGAAGGTATATGATCGGGATATTTCCCGTCCGTTGCCTTTCCCGGACGATCATTTTGACCGTATTTTTTCCATATGTACTTTGGAGCATCTTACCTCGGATGTACGGCAGTATATGATGAAAGAGGTGGGGCGGGTACTGAAACCCGGAGGTATCGCGGGGCTGACGATGTGTTACTGCAATGATATGGAGGAACTTACGGTCGATAAGGGGCTCAGGTTCGCTTACAGGGACAAGCTGGAGACGGATGTGATACTTCCGTCCGCGCTTAGTATATACGGTAATACGGAGCTAGTGGACCGGAACATAGACGAGGATTTTCTGGGGGCATTGTTTCTCAGGAAAAAGTGAATACAAAGGAAGACAGGCAATATGGACACAGTAACCAATAGCTTTGAGACTATCGTGGACAACATGAACGAACGCAGCAGCCGTGAGTGTGAGGAGTGGCTGGCCTCGGATAAAGAGGTAAGCGTACTCTGGGTGATAAAGAAATGCATCGGGGATTTTCGCAGGTCCTATTACAAGGAGAACGGAAAGGGGCAGGGAATAAGAGGTTATGTCCTGGCCGTACTAGAAGGGTTCGGTCCATATCTTACCTATGCCAAATACTGGAGAAAGAACCTGGTGGTAGAAAACCATGAGATCCTGCCCAGGGAACTTTCCAGGGTTACAAAAGCGGTGAGCGAAGGTAAGTCGTTCGATAGGGGAAAACTGTCAGTGGTGATAATAACGAAAAACGCGGCAGATAAGATCCGTAACTGTATGGAATCGATAAAGTGGGTGGATGAGATAGTGATTGTGGACGGCCATTCAACTGACGGTACGGTAGAGATAGCGAAAGAGTATACGGACAAAGTTATAGACAGCGAATTTGACGGGTTCGGCAATGAGAGGAACAAGGGTGCTGAAGCCGCTTCCGGAGACTGGATACTTCAGCTTGACGCTGACGAGGTGGTGACGGACGCTTTCAAGGCCAGGCTCGAAAGACTTCTTGGGGGAGAGGACTCCGGCTGCGTGAGTTTTAAATTCAGGCGGAAGAACATATTTTTCGGCAGGCCCATGATGAAGGGCGGGTGGTATCACTACTCGGCGCATATGTTCCGGAAAGGCCGCGCGCATTATGAAGGCGACATACACGAGAAGCTAATAGTGAACGGGAAACAGGGGATGATGGAGGAAGGCGTGGAACATTATCCGTTCTTCACGGTTTCGGAGTTCATCAAAAGGCAGAACCGGTACACAAACCTGCAGTCAGGTGAGATGTACACCGAAGATCCTGATATTCCTGAGAAAACAGTGCTTTTTAACCTGAAGAAAAAACCGCGCAAGCTTTTCTGGAAGATGTACATCAAAAAAGGCGGCTGTGAGGAAGGTATGCACGGCCTTGTGTTCTCGATGCTCTTCGCGTGGGTACATTTCGTAAAATGGGCGAAATACTGGGAATTGCGGGAAAATGACAGGGTTGAGGGATAAGGGTTGAGGGATAAAATGTTGGAAGCCCCTTCATCCGGTACTAAATACTGAATACTAAATACTGAATACTAAAATAGCGAGCATGGAACTCACAATATGAAACACAACTGCGACATAGTATTACTTAGCTACGAAAGTCCGAAGCTGCTGAGGAGATGCGTTAAAAGCGTTCTTGAAGGGACGCGTGTGCCGTCAAGACTGATAATAGTAGACAAGAACAGCAGCGATCCCGAAGTGAAAAAATATATCATGGACGTCAAAGGTAATGAGACAGTTTCCATAGAAAAAATATTCAGCCCCGAGAACGCGGGGTTCGCTGCCGGTATGAACAAAGGGCTCAGGCTTTCCGATTCCCCGTTCGTATGTATTTTGAACAACGATTGCGTCGTGGCCGACGGCTGGATGAAAGAACTGATCGACGTTGCCCAAAGCCGGGACGATATAGGCCTGGTTAATCCCCAGAGCAATACTTTCGGTTCCCGCCCGGATAAGGGGATATCGATAAACGATCACGCCTCTTTGATCCGGGACCGGAAAGGAAAATTCGTCGAACTCGGACACGCTATAGGTTTTGCCTGCCTGATAAAAAAAGAGGTAATAGACCGGATAGGCTATCTTGACGAGGCGTATGAAGGGGTATGCTATGAAGATACGGATTTTTCCGCTAAAGCTTACAGCGAGGGTTTTATATCTGTTATGGCCGAAGGGTCGTATGTTTTTCACGAGGAACAGGCATCGAGAAAGAACCTGAAAGGGAAGGATGATATCTACCTACGCAACAGGACGATATTTGAAGACAGATGGGGCAGGCTTCTCCGCGTATTTTTTATAGACCGTACGCCGGTGAGCGAGGGGAACATGTCAGCTCAGTATGAAGTGCTTAAAGAGCTGGCCAGAGAGAGGGCCCTCATCCACATGTGGGTGAGGCAGGACTTGCCGGCAAAACGCGCTTTCGCGGAATTCGACAGGAGAAAGATCACGAGACACGCTGATATCGGAATGACATTTTTATCTAATAAGAACATATCTCTCAAGATCCTGTGGAAGGTGCTCACCAAGAAAAAGAAGTATGATGCAGTGATAATGGAGAACAGTGTTTTGCTTAAAGTGTTGCGGCTGTTAAAACCGCTGCACCGAACGGAAGTTTTCTCCAGGGGGGAAGGTATGAGCGTAGTTTCCGCCTCAGGAAAGACGTTCGAACTGGAGAATCCGGCGACTTTTGCCGCGGCCTTGAGGAGCAGGAGATGACACTTAAGGTAATGGAACGTATGGTTACTAAAGAGAATATCCTTAAACTGTTACTGGCGATATGGATCGTTCTATGGGTCTTATTCCTTATAAGAGAGGACAAAGACGAGCAGTACGCGTCTCTTAAGTATCAGTACTCTCACGGTCGGGAGGACAGGATGCGGAACGTGATGGGGGCTGAGCTGTATGAACTTATGCTTTTTTGCAAAGAAAATATGCCTCCGGGGTCCACGTGTGAGCTTACCGGGTTCGATAAATTTTCTATAGACGAGGTGCGCGCGCGCTATTTTCTGTGGCCTATAAGGAACACATCCAGTGACGCGGATTTTATTATCGTTTACGAGGGCAGCTACACTCCGAGGGAAGGGTATGCGGAATTAAAGGGATATACTGGCAAGGGAAAAGTATTAATAAAAAAGGCAACGAATAGATGAAGTTTCTGCTATCAGTCATATTGCTGGAGGTAACGGGCATATCGCTCATACTTATCGCTGTCAGGCGGTTCCGTTACGATTATTCTATCCTTGAGCTTATTTCGCTTTCATTTTTTATCGGCGGGGCGTTCGCGGCGTTACAGTTTTTTGCTATGAGTTTTATGGGGATCGGGTTCTATCCCGGGAACATCCTTATTCTGCCGGCTGTATTTTTCATCATCATTCTTTCCAGATACGCGTTTCACGCTAACAGGTTGTATGAGATAATCCCCTTGAAAGGGAAACGTGTTGTTCCGGAAAAGCTTGAGAGGATCCTCGTGGCGGCTCTTTGCGTACAGGTACTCTGGACGATATTCCTGGTATTACCGTTACCCGTGCATTCACATGACGCGGTCGCTAACTACGCTCTTAAAGCGAAGATGTTCTACATGGAGGGAGGCATACCCGCGGGGTTCTATTCCTGGCCGGAAACCGCCGTAGCCCATCCGGATTATCCGCTTCTACTGCCTCTTGTGATGACCTGGATATACGAGTTTACGGGATTCGATCATTTCAGCGTTAATCTGATAATGCCGGTCATTTACGTGGCTTTTCTGGGGCTCTTTTACGCGCTGATAAGAAGGTCTTTTAACAGGCCGTATTCACTTCTTATAGTGTTTCTTCTGGGGACGATACCGCAGCTTGCCGATTACGCGACGATAATACATGCCGACCTTGTCCTTACAGCTTTCGTAACATGCGCTTTTCTGTATTTCATGCTGTACGCGAGAACTCGGAACCGTACCCAGCTTGTTCTCGGCTCCGTTCTTTTCGGACTCCTTTTCTGGGTAAAGAACGAAGCGGCCGTTTTTATATGCGCGTACGCGGCGGTGTTCGGAGTTTTCTGCGTGCGGGTAGAAAAGGGAGTAAGGAAAAGAGCCGTCACCGACATGCTGATGTCGTTCCTTATCGTGGCGGCCATTGCGGCTCCGTGGATGGCAATAAAACTGTCCGCTGCCGCGGCTAACAGCGATATAGACATCTCCTCGCTTACCCCGTCGAGAGTGTGGCAGAACGTAAAAGATATACCGGTCCTTCTCAATCTTTTTCAGCAGGAGGTGTTCGGGCCGAAAAAATGGAACATCTTCTGGGTACTTGCGTTCGCGGCGATGATATGGAGGCGGAAGGCGCTGCGTGAAGGTGAAAACTTTTATTTAGTGTTCTTTATAGCACTGTCCGCGGCGGGATATTTCGCGGGATACATGATGACAACTGGGAATAACCTGTTTTTTTACGTGAATACGACGATATCGAGATTTATGCTGCATTTCGCCGGACTTGTAATGGCGCTTGCGGCTTTTCTCATGTGGGATGACGTACGGTCTATATCTTCCTTTAAGGTGGGAAGAGGCGAGATGAAAAAGAACGACATCCCGGTGAAAGGCGAGGAGTGAGGATGAAAGAGAAGTATGTTTTTTTTGACAGGGACGGTGTGATAAATAAAGATCCCGGAGGCTGGACGGAATACAGCTATGTCACCGACACGGAATATCTCAAGATCCTTCCGGGTGTGCCCGAAGCGGTGAAGAAGATAACCGACGCCGGATACAAGATCATTATAATATCCAACCAGCAGGGCGTGGGAAAAGGGTACTTTACTCAGGGTGATCTGGATAAAGTGACGGAGTCTATGAAAGAGATAGCCGAGAGCGCCGGCGGCAGCATAATAGGGGTTTATTACTGCACTCATACAAAAGAAGAGAACTGTGAATGCCGTAAACCAAAAAAAGGCCTGTTCCTCAGGGCGCAGGAAGATCTAGGCATAGAGAGTTTTGACGGCGCGTTCTATGTCGGGGATACTCAGCGTGATATACAGGCCGGCAGGTCCGCGGGGCTTAAGACCATACTTGTTACCTCTGGAAAATCGGCGAAAGACGACGCGGCGGACTGGGAATATAAGCCGGATCATATTTGCATAGATCTGCTGGAAGCGGTGGACATAGTAATAGCGCAGGGTGCTGAGTGAGGGATGACGTCAGCCGGGAGCTGAAGATGACGTGATTCCCGCGGAAGCGGGAATCAAAAACGTCATCCCGGAATCCGCGGTAGCGGATATCCGGGATCAAATG
>CAZUYM010000082.1:0-5941 GCA_964624805.1 uncultured Planctomycetia bacterium | reverse complement strand
CCAGTGTCAGGCGGTCGATAAAAGCCTTGTTCTTTCCGTTGTCTCTGGCTGCATCCAGATCATTTTCATTGGCTTTCTTGATCTGGTCCCTGGCCGCGTCAAGGCCATCGGCCATTGCTATAAGAGCCTTGTTCTTGTCGTCCGTGCTTATTACAGCAAGTCTTTCCGCCGCTTTTTTAGCCCTTGCGGTTATATCATTCATCATGCTGGTGCTGTCCATATCTCTTTTCTTCCTTTTTATTTCAGTTGGATGATCCAAAGTTTTGTGAGGATCAAGCGCTCTCGGGATCTATTGGCAAGAGGACCGTGGCTGTCGTACCCTTCCCGGGGGTACTTGTATACTTGAGGTCTCCCTTGTGTATCTTAAGGATCCCGTAACATACCGAAAGCCCCAGGCCGGTACCGTGAGTCTTTGTAGTAAAGAAAGGGTCGAATATCTTCTTCATATTTTCCTCGGATATCCCCTCTCCGGTATCGGTAATATCCAGTTTCACATTTTCTCCCAAAGTGTTGATGGATATCTTGACGCTGGCATTATCTGTATCAGCCATGGCTTCTATGGCATTACGAATAAGATTCATGAATACTTCCTGTATCTGTTTATTGTCCACTTTTATCAGAGGGACATCCGCGCTAAAATCTTTTATCACTTTTACCCCTGTTATTATGAACTGCTGGGACAAGAGTTCCAGGATAAAATCCATCGTCTCGGTTATGTTGACCTCGGTAAATTCGCCGCGGCTGGGTTTTGAGAACATAAGAAGTCTCTTTACTATACTCGTAGCCTGCCCGCACTGATCCACTATGATCTTAAGATTGTTCATAACGTCGTCTTTCTTTGCGTCTTTAAGCATCGACATCTCGGCCCGGGCTGAGATCACCGATACGGGACTGTTCACCTCATGCGCCACATCAGCCGCCAGTTTTCCCAACTGAGCAAGTCTCTGCGACGCTTCCACCTTTTTTCTCTCGGTAATATCCCGAAAAATACCCCTGGAACCGGCAAAGATGCCATTATCCGTGTAGATGCCGCCCTCGTCGATCTCTCCGAACAGCTTTTTCCTGCTCTTTGTTTCCCATACAGTTTCGTATTTGACTTCCCCTTTTATGATGAGACGGCGGTGATTCGCGAAAAAGACTTCTTTGGCGGAGGGATGCAGCACCTGCGTAAAATCTTTTCCTATAAGCTCCTTTTTCTCGTACCCCAGGGTATTGGCCATGGACTCATTTACGTAGCTGATCCTGCCCTGCGCGTCGGCAATGAACATAAGGTCGCTTGCCGTTTCCATAAATGTACGGAACTTCTCTTCGGATTCCCTTAAAGCCCTTTCCAGCTCTTTGCGTTCGGTGATATTACGCACGATACCCTGCATTATCCCTTTTTTGAGGTCGACCGCGCTCGAACTGATCTCTACATCTATGACCTTCCCCATGGCCGTCCTGAACCTTGACTCATACCTGATCGCGTAGTTGCCAGTCCCTGTCTTTACGGCCTCTTTGGACTTTGTTTTTTCCTCTTCGATATTCAGTTCAATGAACGGTATCTTTAGGAGTTCCGACACCGTGTATCCCAGCATATCGCACGCTTTATGGTTTACCTCGATCATATCGCAGTCAAAATCGTAAAGGAACACGGCGTCGTTGGAATGTTCAAAAAGCATACGAAAATGCCCTTCACTTTTTTTCAACTCCTCTATTGTTTTTCTGTGAAGCACTATTTCCCGGCTAAGGGTTTCCTTGACTATATAAGCCTCAGTTAGTTTTTCCGCCACCTTGTCTAATATATCGGATAATTCTCCGGTTTCGTCGTCCGCCCCTGTCCCCACCCTATAATCCAGGTTCCCGGAACTCATTATTTCAGCACCGTCTACAAGACGTCGCAGCGGTCGGGAAAAGATAAGAGAAACACCATACCCGCAAAGCGCCACAAAAACGGGCAGGATAAGAACTACGACAAGCATAGCCCTCTCTCCGATCTTCATCGCCAGGAATACGGCAAGAGCCGTCAGGATCCCGACGAGAAAAAAATATATCGTTACTTTTCTCGATATTTTCATAAGTTTTTGCTGTCCTCTGATCTATCTATATCAGGAATATTTTTCCGGTAGTTTAAATTTATCCGAAAGCGGAATAGACTTGACCACGCTCCACTTAAACTTACCCTTTTTGTCTTTTTCAAGAAGATTCACTACCTCCGGTTCCTTGTATTTCTCCCCGTCACAATCATAAAGTATTTCGACCTGCGGACGCCTTATGTCCATCACGCTCGCGCGGATCACCAGTGCCACTTCCTTTGTATCCAGTTCGACCAGTGTTCCTGGCGGATACATGCCTATGAGACTGAAAAAATTATTTACTAGATCCGGGTGGAATTTTTTTCCGGAGAGCTCCATCATCTCCGCGTAAACATTCTCCGGACCGCCTTCCTCATAATATTCGGGTCTGTTCCTCGCCTTGTCATAATGATCCGATACCGCGATCATCATGCTTATAAGGTTGAGATCGTTACCATAAAGCTTTTTCGGATATCCGGACATGTCGTAATTCATGTCATGCTCGAAAGCGGCGATAGCGGCGAGCATACTTATTCCCGGACTATCCAGAAGTATTTTAGCGCCTTCGATGTTCCTTTCAGCTCTCGCTTTCTCCCCTTCTTCGGTGGTAGGTTCATCATCCTTATCAGCCTCCTCTGGAGAAAGCGTCAGCTTTCCTATATCGTGCATCAGAGCCGCCATTCCGATATCTACCAGATGTTTCTCGTCTATCCCCAGCGCCTCTGACTGCATAAGAGTGAACACCGAAACGTTCACAGAATGCTGGAACATATTCTCGTCGTAGCTCCTTATGGAAGTCAGGGTCAGAAGCAGGTCCTTATTTTTCAGAACGTCCTTCAGCAGACCGTCTGCGACCTGCCGCGCCGATTCCACATCCATGGGCTGGTTCCCCTTAACCTCTTTGTAGGTCTTAGTAAGGAACTCTACTCCCTCCTCATATTTTTTTGTCGCGACATCTTCATCCGTCGCAACGGCCTTCTCGGAGGATCCCGAAGATGCTCCTACTCCGACTTTGCCTATGACTATGTGTTCTATGTGCTCCGCCTCGAATATCTTCCTGAACCCCTCTTCCTCATCAAGAGATCTTGGGTTAACGTTGAGGCATCTGTTAAAATATACGAGCTCCTGTTTCTGGAGCCCCCTGAGAAAAGTTATCTTTCCGACCCCCAGCTCTTTAAGGTGATCAATAAAACTTTTTATGCGGACACTCGTTCTGTAAAAAGGCTCCTCCCTGAAAGCTATCTCATCCTCTATGATACCTATTGTCAGCTCTTCCTCTTCGAGAAGTATTTCCGTCACTTCCCTGTGCAGAGAATCGATCGCTTCATCGGTAAGACCGTGATCCTCTCCGTACATAACGCTGACCCCGCTCGCTCTGGCCAGCTTGTTTATCATATCTTCGACCCTGTTCCTCAGATTCTCGAGTTCAGCCATTATTTTTCAGCTCCGGTTTCCTCTTTTTCATCATGAACCGATCTATCCAATTCCATAACTATCTCACACATCCTTCTTACCCGGCTGCTCCTGTCCGAGAGCCCGGTCCTTATGAGCTCCAATGCCTCTTCGTCATTGAGGCGCCTGAGACTCGTAACGGCGGCGACCCTCAGGTCGTTCCTGTACTTTGTATTGAACCACGGTCGTTTCAGAAAGATCTTCTTAAGGTGAGGCATTGACTCCTGCAGCTTAAGATATCCACAAAGTTCTACAAGCTTAATAAGAAAATTTCTCATGAAAAAATTATTTTCTACATTCGAGAATATCCTGTCGACAACACCGGCGACTCTAGTCTTGAGAAGCACCCCGGCAGCTTTTCTTTTCACTTCCTTGTCCCTCTCCTTTGTGAAAATGTCAAAAACTATCTCTCTCTCCTCCTCAGTGCCGGGCTCGAACACTTCCAGTGCCTCCCACCTCACCTGGGGGTTCTTGCTGGATATCATCTTTAGGGAGATAAGATGCGCCTTAGACGGATCAAATTCCTTAAGTATCCCGAAAAGGTCCCTGATAACAAAAGGGCTGCTGTACTCTATCCTGTCTATGACATCGCGGCATATCTCTTCTTGCATACTTGAGAAGACCGCCCGAAACTTGTTCTTATACGCGGGGTTCTTCTCCAACAGGAACGCGTCCACCAGCATGGCGGGCGAATTGCCTTTGGCTCTGCTGAAGATATCAGCTATATCGTCTATTTCCGAACTCGCCGCTTCCGGGATGAACGCTATAATACTGTCCTTCATCTCTTTCGTAGCGATGCTGTCGATCACATTATCAGCTTCCGCCTCCATCTCACGGTTCTCTCTCTGTTCGGGACGCAGCTTGTCGGTGAAAAACTCCATTATCTCCCTTATCCTGCCCATGTCTTTCAGGTCCAGCAGTTCGGGCAGAAGTTCCACTATCTTCATCCCGAACTTACCGAACTCTTGGCTGTCGTTCTCCAGCCAGAGAATATTAAGAAGCAGCCAGATCTCCTCCTTCTTAAGTTTTTCCTCTCTTATGGACTTTTCGAACTTTCTTATCAAGGGAGCCAGATTGGCCACGTAAACCAGCGTATCTATATTCTTGTTGACCACAGAATCGACCGTTATCTTATACAGCTGGGACATGAAATTGCTGTCAGGATGAGCCTTGAAAATATCTTTTATGGACGTCTGCATCTTTGAAAGCGTAGATGGGTTCACTATCCTTTTACTGAAAAGCTTGTCGGCCACCATTGATACTACATTATCGGATTTTTCCGCCTTGGGCGCTAGCTTGTCAAAGACCTTAAGAAGGTTTTCATTGAACGTATCCGCGCTGCTTATCAGTGACTCTATGAATCCCGCGATAAAATTGTCAGAGAAATCGCTGGTTATCTCTTCCGCGAGGTCATATTCTTCTTCACCGGCAACCGTCTTTTTGAACAATATGTCTATGAGTCCGGGATTGAGGCGTGAGATGACCTCTGTCAGTTTCATCTTCACCTGTTTGGAGTCGCCCTTGGATCTTTCCTCGAAATACTTGCAAATCTTTACTATATTCTCTTTAAGCTGCTGGGCAGTCTCCTCATCCTGAGCGCTGTTGACCGCGTCCTTATATATTTTATTCAGGACCTCCGCGGAATGCTCGGCATCATTTAAGAACTCATTAAGAAATTCAACCTTTGATTCGGAAATATTCTCTCCGACGGATTTCTCGCCGCTAAAAAGGAATTGCCACACTTTATCCTCTTCGGTATCGCTACCCTCAACGCCTCTCTGCAACAGGGCACTGTAATCGACTTCCCTTAATTTCAGATGCTCCGTCGATTCTACGTTCTTTGTCACTCCTCCCAGCTCTTTTACTGTCTTTCTGTCCTGCTTGATGAACTGGAAAAAATTCGTCAGCTCCTCTTCTGTTATACCGTTCAGGAAAGTGAGGGATACCAAACCTCGCTGGTGGAGATAGGTCGCGACCTCCTCGCACCTTTCATCCCCCTCCCTCATGGGCTCACCGTCCAGAAATATCCTGTCCTGGGAGATCCCCAGTTCCAGCTTGTCGTTTTCCGAAAGCCAGCGTTC
This sequence comes from uncultured Planctomycetia bacterium, assembly GCA_964624805.1. Classification (GTDB taxonomy): domain Bacteria; phylum Omnitrophota; class Gorgyraeia; order Tantalellales; family Tantalellaceae; genus Tantalella. Next base: position 354 of record CAZUYM010000082.1, on the reverse strand, counting down.
CAGTGAAGTTTTGAGATTTCCTACGGATACCTTGCAGATGGGATGTTCCGGGGCATAGAGGGCACTGTTCTTGATAGCCATCCCCAGCGATCTGATAATAATATCAAAAAGTTGTTCCTGCTCTTTTGTGAATTTTTCACTCATTTTTCGGAACTTTCATATAAACATAGACGCCGGCTCTCTCTAATGTAACCGGCATACGGTAATTTCATCTGTAGTATATCACGAAAATTACGAATATGCTAAAAATAATATTAATTATATAGAGTGACCTGTCGTTGGAAAGAACGTCATTCCCGCGGCTTGTCCGCCGTAGCCAAATACAATGCAAATAGGTCGGCGAAGGCGGGAAGC
>CAZUYM010000081.1:0-5982 GCA_964624805.1 uncultured Planctomycetia bacterium | reverse complement strand
CGCTGCGCTTCGCGCTGAGCCTTTTCGGCGGCACGCTGCTGCTTGGCGAGTTCACGCTGTTTTTCGGCAGCTACTCTCTGAGCGTCACGTTCAGCCTTTTCTTTTTCTATCTGAGCCTGGCGGGCAGCCTCTTTCTGAGCGCGTTCGGCTTTATCTTTGGCTATCTGAGCCTGGCGGGCAGCCTCTTTCTGAGCGCTAGCAGCTTTGAGTTGCTGCTTTTTAAGTTCACGCTGTTTTTTTGCTGTCTCGTAGCGGTTGTCTGAAGACGCTTCCTCCTGTGTCGGAGTGCCGCTCTTTGGCGTGAAATTGTATTCGGTGGAGCTGGAAGAAAGAGCGAAAGCCTCCGGAAGAAAAACTGAAAAATTGAGAAGTAAAGAGAAAGCCAACAGATAGGTTAACAAGGTTTTAAACTGGCGCATAAGCCTCCCAGGGTTAAAATATTATAGAATATATAGCGGCTAACATTATATAACTTTATATGTTTTTTTTGCTCATTTGTAAAGAGATTTCTTAAAGCGTTAATGCGAGAGGGAAACTGAACGAGCTTTTTTTATGATTTTCATTGACACCGCGGTGCAAAACATAGATAATTCACTTGTGCCGCTTTCTGCCGACGAAGTCCGAAAGGGGCCATATTGAAGCAGCATTAAATGACGCACCATCACCCAAAAATATGGCCATTCATACATATAAGGAAAAAAAAGAGTACTGCGGCGTTTTCGGGATATTTGATCACGAAATGGCGGTAGATCTTACCTACCTGGGGCTTTATTCTCTGCAGCATAGAGGGGAGGAGTCTTGCGGCATAGCTGTTTCCGACGGAAGACGTATTCGTCAGATCACCGGTATGGGGCTTGTCCCGGACGTTCTTAAGAAAAAAAAGATAGAAGAGCTCAAGGGCAAACGGGCGATCGGTCATGTCAGATATTCTACGACCGGATCGAGTATTATAAGGAATGCCCAACCCTTCGTTATCAGCCATAATAAGTTCTCTATATCCATAGCCCATAACGGGAATCTCACAAATGCGGTAATGCTGCGTAGGCAGATGGAGGCCAATGGCGGTATCTTCCAGACTACTATGGATTCGGAGGTCGTATTGCATCTTCTGGTAAGGTCGAAGGAGGAGATCTTCGAGGACAGGGTAGTAGACGCATTGAAACAGTGTGATGGTGCGTATGCCATGCTTTTTCTTACTGAAAAGAAACTGGTGGGGGTTCGGGATCCGTATGGATTTCGTCCGTTATGCCTGGGAAAGAAGGACGGAAGTTATGTCCTGGCCAGCGAGACCTGCTCACTTGATCTTATTGACGCGGAGTACGTGCGCGATGTGGAACCCGGTGAAGTCGTTATCATCTCGGAAGACGGCCTGGAGTCAAAGAAACCGTTCGCTGTGAAAGATCCCGCGTCATGCATTTTTGAGCACATATATTTTGCCCGGCCCGACAGCTATGTGTTCGGAGACAGTGTTTACCAGGTCCGAAAACGTCTGGGAATGAAACTTGCTGAAGAGCATCCGGAGGAAGCGGATATAGTCATGTCTATTCCTGATTCCGGGAATTACGCGGCGCTCGGGTACGCGGAACAGAGCGGTATCCCTTTTGATTTTGGAATGATAAGGAATCACTATGTGGGGCGCACGTTTATACAACCGTCTCCGGAGATGCGCAAACATGGCGTTAAAATAAAGCTCAACCCGATAAAAGAGGTGCTAAGAGGTAAAAGGATTATAGTTGTGGAAGATTCTATTGTCAGGGGAACGACGACCAGCGGCAGGATAAAAGCGATCAGGGAGGCGGGCGTTAAAGAGATCCATATGAGGATAAGTTGTCCGCCAATAAAGTTCCCCTGTTTTTACGGAATAGATTTTCCGAGCAGAAAAGAGCTTATCGCGAATGAACAGCCGACTATAAAGGGGATAGCAGACGCCATAGGAGTAGACAGCCTTAAATATTTAAGCCTGGAGGGAATGCTGAAGGCGGCAGGGGGTGCTTGTGGGGGATTTTGCTCAGCCTGTTTTAGTGGCAGGTATCCTACAAAGGTCCGTAAGACAGCGCTTAAAGATCCTTTCGGAAGAAGCTAGTAAACGAGGTACGTAGACGATCCATTCGGATCAGAGGAGAGAGTTATGGGGCTTGAGTGGTGGGAATATTATGAGTATGTTAAAGAACTGGACAACCTAAAGAAGGAGATCAAAGCTCTCAAACAAGAGGTCCAGGAGCTTAGGGAAAAGATTTCCGAGAAATGATTTGACGACGGAACCCTGCAAAAACAGGTATTTCAAAGCCTGATCGTAGATTCCGAATTCAGATGTCAGAGTGCAGATAGAGAAACCGGCAAAAATGCCGGTTTTTTTGTTTTTAATTTGACAAGTATAAATACTTGTTGTATACTTGTTAGCAAAGGAGGCTTAAATGGCAGTAAAAAATAAATTCAGGTTCTTTGCGACGGTCTCGGATCGGGGGCAGATATTCATACCGAAGGCTTTGCAGAACTACTTTCAGATAAAACGAAGGGACAAGGTATCGTTCATGGTGGACGATGACGGTAAGGTTGTTTTTCAGAAGAAAAAGGGAGGTGAATGATGAAGAAAAAGACACATGTACATGCGTGTAACCTGGGTGGGGAAAATGTACGGGAAAAGAGCCATGTAGGGAAAAAAGTCAGCCCCTTGCATAATAAAAATGTTGATTCAAAAGCCCTTGCCAGCATCTACAATAAATACTACAAGGATCAAGTCGCTGCTCTTTATCGCGCGATAAAGTAATAGTGAACGGTAATTGAAAAAGGTTAAGATCGAGTTTAAGGTTTAGTCACAGGTTAAGAAAATGGAACGTCATTCCCGCGCCAGCGGGAATCAACTAGAAGCCAAAATGTTTTTATTGGATCCCCGCTTAGCGCATGCGTGGATGACGATTTTACTTTACTACGATCACGACATACCTAGATTAGCGGGCAAGTCCTAAACACTATAAGCTAATTTCCTCTCGCCCCGCCCAATCTATCAAAAAAACCCCAGATAGCCTGTTTTATCCATTGAATTTTGGACGCTTACATACTATAATATCACTTAATATTCACCCCCAAATACAGAAGGAACTGTAACATGAACCGAGACGAAGTTATCACTAGAGCTGAAAAACATTTCTCAGAGCTCATAAACGAGCAGCTCGACCGCATTGAAAAGATGAAAAGTGAGACGGAATGGACCGATTATAAGGCCCTTAAACCCGTTGTTATAGGCGTGTGCTGGGGGGACGGTATCGGAAGGATCATATCAAAACACGCGCAGAGGGTCCTTGAACATATGCTTAAGGATGAGTTTGCTGAGGGGCTCGTTGAATTCAGGACAATAGAGGGACTCACCATAGAGAATCGTGCCGAGCAAGGCAAGGCTATCCCCGATGATGTTCTTGAAGAGATAAAGGCATGTCATGTTGTTCTGAAGGGGCCGACGACCACGCCTCAGTCCGGAGACGAATGGCCCAATATCGAAAGCGCTAATGTAGCAATGAGGCGGGAACTTGACCTTTTTGCTAACGTACGTCCGGTAAAGATACCCTCTGAAGGCATTGACTGGTGCTTTTTCAGGGAGAACACGGAAGGGGCGTATGTACTGGGTTCGAGGGGGATCGATGTTGATGACGATCTCAGTATAGATTTTAAGGTAATAACCCAGCAAGGCGCTGAACGCATTATCCGGATGGCTTTCGAATACGCCAGAAAGAACGGCCGTAAAAAGGTAACAGTTGTGACTAAAGCCAACGTGGTCAAGACCACGGACGGGCGTTTCTCCCGCGTAGCCAAGGCGATAGCGGAAGAATACAAGCAGTTTGGCATCGAGCGGGATGAATGGTACATCGACATAATGACGGCAAAGCTTCTGGATCCTGCGCGTAGAAAGGATTTTCAGGTTATGGTGCTTCCCAATCTATACGGGGACATCCTTACCGACGAGGCCGCGCAGCTTCAGGGCGGGGTCGGGACGGCAGGTAGCGCTAATATCGGCAAAAAGTGGGCCATGTTCGAGGCTATACATGGAAGCGCTCCCAGGATGGTGACCGAAGGCAGAGACATATACGCCGATCCTTCATCTATGATAAGGGCCAGCGCTATGCTGCTCAGGCATGTCGGTTTTCCGGGAAGGGCAGACCGCCTGGATATGGCGCTTGAGGTATGCGGGCAGTTCGAGAAAAAGATCGTGATAACGGGACGGGACTCAGGAGCGACGGGGGATGAGATAACGTCATATATACTTGATTGGGTCGAAGATCCAGGGCTTGAGACGGCATGGAAGAAGTATGTCGGAGTATAAGGGTATTTAAGAACCAAAAACACCACGGATAACAATATGAAAAATGAAACGCAGGAAGGAATACTGGTCATAGATTATGGGTCCCAGTATGTCCAGCTTATTGCCCGGCGCATAAGGGAGAATAAGGTACACTCTGTTGTAGAATCACCTTCAGTATCCATCAAAAGAATAAAAGAAATAGCTCCGCGCGGGATAATCTTTTCCGGAGGGCCTTCAAGTGTGTACGACAAAGGGGCTCCGGGTTTTGATAAGCGCGTGCTTGAGTTGGGAATACCTGTCCTGGGGATATGTTACGGGATGCAGCTTATAGGTAAGCTTGCCGGAGGGAATATCCGGAAAAGCGGGAAAAGGGAGTATGGACACACCCTTGTCCATTTTGACCGCAGAAACCCGCTTTTCAAGGGGATCGACCCTAAGGGGGTGACCTGGATGAGCCATAGGGATAAAGTTTCCAGATTGCCTAAGGGGTTTAAGGCGATAGCCCACAGTGAGAACACTGCTTGTGCGTCATTTTCTGACCGGTCCAGGGGCATATACGGGGTACAGTTCCATCCAGAGGTCGTGCATACGCAGAATGGAGGGAAGATACTTAAGAATTTTATTTTTAATGTATGCGATTGCCGCCGAACCTGGACCATGAAATCTTTCATAGATAAAAAGGTTAGGGAGATCCAGGAGCAGGTTGGAGACAAAGATGTTATTCTTGGTCTTTCTGGCGGAGTTGATTCCACCGTATGTGCCGTTCTTTTGCACAAAGCTTTAGGGAAAAAACTCCACTGTATTTTTGTCAACAACGGTCTTTTGAGGAAGAATGAAGTCGGAAGCGTGGAAAAACTGTTCAAAAAGAACATCAAACTGGACCTGAGGGTAATAGATGCCGAGAAAAGATTTATAGACGCCCTGAAAGGGGTATCTGACCCGGAAAAGAAGAGAAAAATAATCGGAACAACGTTCATACGGGTATTCGAGGAAAGCGCCAGGAAAATAAAGAACGTCTCGTTCCTCGCGCAGGGCACGCTTTACCCGGATGTTATAGAATCGCAGTCTTTTTTCGGCGGTCCCAGCAAGACCATTAAATCCCATCACAATGTCGGAGGCCTTCCAAAAAAAATGGGGCTGGATCTTGTGGAACCTCTTAGAGGTCTGTTCAAGGACGAGGTGCGAAGGGTCGGACGGGAACTGGGGCTTGCAGAAGAGGTAACCGAGAGGCAGCCTTTTCCGGGACCTGGCCTTGCCGTAAGGGTTGTGGGCAAGATCACGAAACGGAACCTTGACATACTTCGTGAGGCGGACTGGGTCATCATGGATGTGGCTAAAAAGAACAACATCTACTATAAGACATGGCAGATATTCGGGGTATTTTTACCGGTAAAAAGCGTTGGCGTTATGGGTGATGACAGAACTTATGAGGACGCTATAGCCATCCGGGCTGTCACGAGCGTGGACGGGATGACAGCCGACTGGGCGAAATTGCCGTACGAACTCCTTGGTGAAATGTCCAACCGCATCATAAATCAGGTAGAGGGAATTAACAGGGTGGTCTACGATATCAGTTCAAAACCACCGAGTACAATAGAATGGGAATAGGGAACTGTAAAACAAAAAATGAAAGGCGTCGTTCCCGCGAAAGCGGGGATCCAATAAAAATATTACTTTGATGTGATCCC
>CAZUYM010000080.1:0-6070 GCA_964624805.1 uncultured Planctomycetia bacterium | reverse complement strand
CGCTGCGCCTACGGCTTGCGGATCCTGCGTCGCTTCGCTCCTTGTTTTCCTTTTTCCTTTTTCCTTATCTTCCTCCTGCTCCCTGATGTACCCTATCATCTCATCCCGCATCAGTTCGCCGTTAAAATACGCGCCGACAAGCTTGCCATTGCGTCCCTTCGCGCCCCTTACCGGGCCCGGCCCCTGCCCCAGGGGAGACGGCTGGGGCGCTATCCCGCCGGTGGCGAGGATACCTACTATAGAACATGAGTTTTTCCATTCTTCGAAACATACGCCTATGGCTTTTGCCGTGGCCTGAAATACCTCCAGGATCTCTTTTTTATAAACAGGCGCCCTGTAAAGCATATAATTATACAGCGCCTTTTGCGTCATTTTGGCATCTCCTGAGGATTGCCCCGAAGCTATGGTCACCGGAACGTTATTGCACGGCGGAAGCGTGTAGGTACAAGACGCTCCCTGCGGAAAAGGTATGTTCCTGTTAGAATACCCTTTCTGCCATAATCTCATCCCGTCGGCAAGAGCTCCGGCAACAGCCCTTACAGAGTTTATATATTCCTGTGATTTGTCCCTTCTGTCCAGATATTCAATAATATCCGCGGAAGTAAGAACAGGTTCTCTCATGTCTCCGGGGAAGAGAAGTCCGTACGATCCCTCAACATCGACCTCATCTATCAAAACTGAATTCTGCCACCTTTTCCACGCTTTTTCGATAATAGAGGAAATATCCGCGGCAAACTCTTCCCTGCTTTCGATGGTAGAGAATAGTTTCTGCTCTTCCGCCTGAGCCGATGCCAGTGTCATTAACAGCACCACCGTGATGGCCGTCCCCAATCCCCTGATAACCTGATTCCCTGATTTCCTCATTTCGTATCTCGTATGTCGTATTTCGTATATCGTCGTAAAAATGAAAACAAAAATCGTCATTGCGAGCGAATGAAATGAGCGAAGCAATCTTTTATGGAGATTGCTTCGTCGCCTTCGGCTCCTCGCAATGACGAAGGCTCGGACTATTCCCTATTCCCCATTCCCTATTCCCCACTATTATACTCCTACACACTCCCCCCGGTAAATCTTTTAACAAGCCTGACTATATCCGTAAATAAAATATTCGGATACTCTCGGACAGACACGTGCCGGCGGAACTCCCCGTAGCGATGCCCCTCGGGATAATCAAAATGCCAGGGCTTGCTCTCGGCAAGATAATGAACTATAGCCGGCTCGCATTCTCCTTCATCATAGATCGGTGAAAAGTTATATTTCCCTGGAAATTGGCATGTTTTCCCGCTGAAAATGATATTAAGAAGCTGCTGGTCCTTTGTCTTAGAAAAGACGTCTTCACCAAAACGTTCCACAAGTTCTACGGCTTTTGTTTTAAGATCCCTCCACTCCGAAGGCCTCAAAACAAAAAGTCCCGCGTTAAACCCGGGCGATTCCCAATCCATGTCTATCTCTTCGGCCAGCATCCCCCTGTGCCGCGGACGGAACATGTTCTTAACCGCGTTCACTTCATTCACGACAGCGACGCCTCCGGTCGGAAAAGAAAAAAGTTCATCGACCTTCTCTAAAACTACCATGTCCACGTCCAGATAAAGCACCTCATCACAATCGAGATGGGCGACTTCAAATTTAAGGAGTGTAGTGTTGCCTATGTAGCCGAACTTCCCCTTATTGGCCAGGTTCATAAAAGGCTGCTTTTTTATTATCCGGGCATACTTTCCGGCTTTGCGGACCTGGCTCTTTGTAAGCCCTCCGTCAAAAACTATAACAGGTATATCCGGATTTGTTCGGCTCAGGCTGGAGAGAAGCGCTGTAAGCGCGGGAAAATATTTGTGGTCACAACTCGTTGCGATACATCTTGCGGGGCTCATCAGCTTTTAATACACGCTTTTTTTGATAAGAACAGAAGCCGCGCCGAGTATCCCTACATCTCTTTTCAGTTTGGCCTGCACAATAGGTGTTTTATCAGCGAATATATTCAGGGTATGCGCGACCGCCGCCTTTCTTATGTCCTTAAATATAAGATTGCCCAGAAGCGATACACCTCCCCCTATTACTACGACCTCCGGATCCAGCATACTGATCATATTTCCCAGCCAGATACCGATCAGCTGGCCTTCTTCCTGTATTGTCTCAAGCGCAAACTGATCGCCCTCCCGGGCGGCTTCACCTATAGTCATCATCGTTATATCGTCCAGTTCGCCGTCGACCATGTCTACTATGTTGGTCTTAATGGAAGGGTTCTTTTTCAGCCGGCGTAACAGGCGCTTAACCGTGTAGGGGCCGGAGGCAAGCGCCTCTATGCAGCCGATATTCCCGCAATTACATTTCGCGTATTTATCGTCATATTTTATCGACACATGCCCGCCTTCGCCGGCCATACCGTTCTTGCCGTGAAATATCTTACCGTTTATGATGATCGCCGTTCCTATCCCGGTGCTTACTGTAACGTATAAAACGTGCTTATACCCCTTGGCCGCGCCCCATATCTTTTCGGCCATACCGGCGGCATTAGCGTCATTTTCCAATTTTGTCTTTTTCTTGAATTTCTTCCGCAAAAGAGATACCAAAGGCACTTCTTTCCACCCTTTAAGATTGGGCGGATTATGCACAACACCTTTAAGCGGATCAAGCGGCCCCGGGGCGCACACTCCGATACCCTCGACTGCTTTCCAGCCGACCTTGCTGAGTTTCATAAGACCCTCTATGGACGCATATACCTGTTCAAGAGACGCCTCGAACCCTTTTGCCGAAAACGTTGGCAGAACGACTTTCTGCTTGAGTTTCCCGTCCTCGGAGACCAGCCCCGTGGCTATCTTAGTACCGCCGATATCAACACCTATGACATATTTTTTCATTATTAAACCTCCGGTCAGAGTAAAAGATCTGGATGAAATATTATTGCATAAATAGGGGAAATTGGGAATAGGGAATTGGGAATTGAGAATTGAGAACTGTGAACAGTGAACTGTGAACTGGAAACAGTAAACAGGCATCAGGGATCAGATATCAGATAAACCACCTACCCCCCCATTTTTAACCTGGTTAGAATATGTGTAACTACAAAAACGTCATTCCCGCGTAAGCGGGAATCAAATAGAAGTAATAATTTTTATTGGATCCACGCCTTCGCGGGGATGACGCTCGCGGGAATAGCATTCCCTCCTACTCGATACCCGGTACCCGATACTCGGTACTCTATAGCAAGTGATCTGATTACGATAGGCGCCCGCGATAATCCTCATACCCGAATTCGCGGACGACGCGGACAGCGTCTTTTTCTGGATCGTACAGCGCTATGGAAGGAAGACGGATGCCGTTGAACGTGTTGTTCTTGACCATCGTATAATGAGCCATGTCTTCAAAAACAACGCGGCTTCCCACTTCGAGCGGTTCGGTGAAAGAATATTCCCCTATCTCGTCACCGGCAAGGCACGTCTGGCCCGCAAGCCTGTATGTGTAGGCATATTCAGAGGGACGGCCGGCACCCTCTATCTCAGGACGGTACGGCATCTCCAGGACATCCGGCATATGGGCGGCGGCGGAAGTGTCAAGTATGGCTATATCTCCGTCGTTCTTGATGATGTCTATCACGGTCGAGACAAGAACACCGGTTCCCAGAGCTATGGCTTCGCCCGGCTCCAGGTACACTTTCACGCCATACTTCTCCTTAAAATCATTAATAAGACGGCACAACCTGTCCACATCATAATCTTTTCTGGTTATGTGATGGCCGCCGCCGAAATTGACCCATTCCATTTTGTGGAGTATGTGCCCGAATTTTTTCTCGACCGCGACAAGCGTGCGCTGAAGAGAATCCGAGTTAAGCTCGCAAAGAGTGTGAAAATGGATTCCCGAAATACCCTCGAGGTCCCGTTCTTTAAATTCGTCCATCCTGAGTCCGAGCCGCGAACCCGGGCGGCAGGGGTCATACAGCGGTATCTTCACTTCGGAGTGTTCCGGGTTTATTCGAAGTCCGCATTTTACCGAACTCGCGATAGCCTGATCTTTATATCGCTGCCATTGCGAAAAAGAATTAAATATAACGTGGCTCGCGTATTTAAGGATATCTCCGAACTCATCTTTTCTGTATCCGGGCGCGCATATGTGCACTTCGCCGCCGAACTCCTCGGCACCGAGACGGGCTTCATCAAGCGAACTTGCCGAAGTCCCGGAAAGATATTCACGTATTACAGGAAAGGTGCTGAACATCGCGAACCCTTTGAGCGCGAGCAGTATAGTGCATCCTGTCCGCTTCTCCACACTCTTGAGTATCTGGAGATTATGTTTCAAGAGCCCTTCGTCAATGACGTAGCACGGGGTCCTGGCTATTTTGTCTGATATGCTTGCCATGGTTCTCTTTCGTATATCGTATGTCGTATATCGTATTTCGTTAAAAATAAAAAATCAAAAGAATAATCGTCATCCCCGTGAAAACGGGGATCTAATAGTAATAATCACTTTCATTTGATCCCGGATATCCGCTACCGCGGATTCCGGGATGACGTCTTGATTCCCGCTTCCGCGGGATTGACGTTTCTTTTCCCCGGCACTCAATACTCAATACTCAATTCCCAATTCTCTATTCCCAATTCCCTGATGACCCAATCTCCTGATATCCCGATACCCGGTACTCTATACCCGGTACCCTCTTACCTCTCCTCAACCACCCACGGCAGACCGTGACGATTCAGCTCCTCCATAAACGGATCCGGATCGAACTCTTCCACGTTAAAAACACCCTCACCCTTCCATTTTCCCGTCAGCATCATCATCGCGCCTATCATCGTCGGCACCCCTGTCGTATAGGATATCGCCTGGGATTTTACTTCCTTATAACATTCGGCGTGATCGCATACATTGTATATGTACACTTTCTTCTTCTCTCCGTCCTTTATGCCTTCCATCATGCACCCGATATTGGTCTTCCCTTTATAGTTCTCGCCAAGCGACGATGGCTCGGGGAGAACGGCTTTCAGGAACTGCAGCGGCACTATTTTCTTGCCCTGGTATTCCACTTCGTCTATGCGGGTCATGCCCACATTCTCCAGGACCTTCAAATGAGTAAGATACTGCTCGCCAAACGTCATCCAGAACCGTATCCTCTTAAGGCCCTTTATGTTTTTCACCAGAGATTCCAGTTCTTCGTGATACATCAGATACATCTCGCGCGGGCCTACCTGCGGAAAATCAAAAGTCTCATGAACCGACAATGGATCCGTCTCTTTCCATTCGCCGTTTTCCCAGTATTTGCCGCGCTGCGTTATCTCTCTGATGTTTATTTCCGGGTTAAAATTCGTCGCGAACGGATGTCCGTGATCTCCGGCGTTACAGTCCATGATGTCAACTGTGTGTATTTCATCAAAATAATGTTTCATCCCGTAAGCGCAGAAAATATTAGTTACTCCGGGATCAAAACCGGAACCGAGAAGAGCCATAAGGCTCTTCTCCTTAAAGCGGTCCATATAATCCCACTGCCATTTATAACAGAACTTAGCCTCATCTATCGGTTCGTAATTGGCGGTGTCCAGATAAGGAACACCTGTCTGGAGACAGGCATCCATTATATGAAGATCCTGATAAGGAAGCGCGACGTTTATGACAAGATCTGGACCGAACTCCCTAATAAGCGCGACCGTCTCCGGCACATTATCCGCGTCTACCTGCGCGGTCTTTATCGGGCGGTTCAGCTCCGCCGCTATTTTTTCGCACTTGGACACCGTACGGCTCGCGAGACATATCTCTTCGAACACCTCAGGCACCTGAGCGCACTTGTGCGTTACTACGGCTCCTACTCCACCGGCACCTATTATGAGAACTTTGCTCATGATTATCCTCACGTTTTTAACCTGATCGCTTCCACCATCATAAATCCAAAATCCAAAGCCCAAAATCCAAAAGAATTTCTAAATCCTAAACCCAAAAGGAACGCTATTTTTGGGTTTTGTCATTTGGATTTCATTTGTCATTTGGATTTTGACATTTGTCATTCAAAAACTTGCTTTTCCTGCCTGGTTAAACAAGGCAGGCTCCGGAACTGTTATCTCCGATCCGAAACCTGCCTTTAATATTT
>CAZUYM010000079.1:0-6143 GCA_964624805.1 uncultured Planctomycetia bacterium | reverse complement strand
CGGTACAGTATTTTTTCAGCTTTAGCGGCAAAATAAAAGTTGCTCAGGTAGATTATGATGAGTCCAGCGACAAGTGCCAGTAGCGCCGCTTTTGTTTTTAGGCTTATAAAATATCGGCTTTTGTCCTTCAAGTTTTCTCGCTTTCTGTTGAGATTCTGCCGGAGAAGCGCCGCCCCATGATGAGTCAGCGATTAGCACGCCTACAGGTGCAAAAACATCGTAAGCGCCAGAGTATAGGTTATAACAGCAATGAAAGTCAGGCCTGCTGGAACAACCATTGCTTTTCTGTCAAAAAAATAGCACAACCCTATCAGTACTCCCAGAAATGCGACAGCGCCTATCTGTATTATAATCATATTTATTTCCTTGCTATAAATGTTTACTGTGTTCGTATCGTATTTTACAACGCATTAACGTTTTTGTGAAGGGATTTTAAGTTGTAAGAGGGTAAGTACTAGTGCGCTATCCCGAATCGTCTGTCGTCTATGGGTTGCGGCTTTCCCCTACCGTAAACCCTTTAACGTTTCCAAAGACGTAACCGATCAACGATAGACGAAAAACAGGAGCTGGTCCAAGGGATTGGTTTTGGAAGCGGGTAAGGTTTATAGTCTGCGGTTTTGGTCAAGACCACACCCGTGAACCAGGAACCATACCAGTAGCCAAAACCAAAACTAACGCCTACTAACTGGCAGTATCTTAATCTCAATCTTAACCTTAGTTTAGATCCCTCGACTTCGCTCGGGATGGCAGGTGGACTGTCGTCTGTGGTCCATCGACTATTACTTTTCTCTATTTCTTATATGGGATCATTGGGGACGGTGTCGGGATCTTCCCCTACCGCTTTAAGGTCTATGTAGTCCTCTTTTATGCGGGTGACACTTCTGAAAATATTCTCTTTTATATTGATCTTTGGGGTAGCCTTCTCAGTTTCGTGTATAAAATTCTTTACATATTTTCTTCTTGAGTCCCTGCCGAACGGACACTGGCAAAGCTGTTCGGGGTAGCCCTTTTCTTTCACGAATTGCTTTACCAGTTTTTCTTCCACATAACAAAGAGGACGTATAAGTGTTATTTTACCGCCAAAAAGCTCCTGCCTCGGATTAATGGCGGAGATCTCCCCGTTATACAGAAGATTCATAAGAAGTGTTTCCACAATATCGTCCTTGTGATGACCCAGAGCGATCTTATTGCATCCCGTCTCCTGCGCTATATCAAAAAGAGCTTTACGCCGGTTCCAGGAACACCAGAAGCACGATGTCTTTCCGTTCTCATCCAGGACCTTTATATCCCTGAATGTGTATTCAAGTCCCTCTTCGTCAAAAAGTTCCGTAAGCGCAGTTTTATGAACACATGCCCCGCAATGAAAATCAGTTCGTATATGCGCGGCAAAAAGCTCGAACTTCACCGGCGACCACCCCTGTATCTTCTTCAGGAACCGTAAAAGCGTTACACTGTCCTTACCTCCGGAAACAGCCAGAAGGATACGGTCCCCTTCCTCAATAAGGTTATAGTCATATATCGCCTTACCTATTCGGGAATTAATTTTCACGCCTGTTCTTGTAAGATCTCTCATGGTGGCTTCATATTAACAGATTTTACTGAAAATTTGAATGAATTTCGTAAACAGAAAACGGCGATAAAACGCAAACAAGATTAAGACTGAGGTTAAGGTTTAGTCATAGGTGTTTTCTGGCATTTCAGCCAATCTGCCCAATCTCAATCTTAATCTCAACTTTAATCTTGAATGGCCCACATTGAGGCGATGCCATCCGGATATCAGAGACAGAGCCGGAATACGTTGTAGGGTTACGGCTAGCGAATCGTCTGTCGTCCAGGGGTTGCGGTTTAGACCCAACCGTAAGCCCTTTAACGATCCCAGTAACGTAACCGAATAACGATAGAAGAAAGTAAAGTACTGGTACAGGGGTTTAGTTTTGGCTACTGGTATGGTTGGTAGTTTAAGGTTTTGGTTTGGACCATGACCTGGGACCACAGACCATACCAGCCGCTAAAACCAGAACTATTGACTAAACCGAGTGCCGGTTATTCATAATTGATAACGCGCGCCAAAAAGCTTTCATAAGGGGCAACAAAGCGGTATAATAATTTCATATATCATGTCAGCCACCAAACCAAAGGAGGTGCAGAATGATCGATATCCTTCCAGAAAGCCATGATAATATCATTGGCATCAAAGCGAGCGGAAAAGTCACGGACGCGGATTACAAAAATGTTATAATCCCAAAGCTTGACCGCGTTCTATCCGAGTACGACAAAGGTAACTTCCTGTATTATCTTTCCGACGAGTTCGAAGGGTTCGAACTGGGCGCTATGTGGGACGACCTCAAATACGCCAGCGGACATCACGAAAAATTCAACAAGATCGCGCTTGTGGGCGGCCCCAAATGGGTCGAATGGGCAACAAGTGTCTGCGGACATATGGTAAGCGCGGAAATAAGGACTTTCGCGAACGATCAGCTTAATGACGCCTGGCAGTGGATCGAATCGTAACAGTACGGATCCTTACGCGGCGATAAGTGTAGCAGCTACCTTATCATATTCAGGCATGCGGTATGCTTCGGCGGGCCTGTACGAAAGAAGACCTTTGACAAGGAGCGGTATCCTGTTCGCCACAATAGCGTCTATATATTTCGAAACCGAGATAGAGTCCAGTTCAAAGTGAGATCCGAGAAAGAAACTCAAGAGACGATACACCTCGGAATCTTCCGCCGAGTTCTTGCTTATGCGCCTGGTAAGAAGCATCATGATATAGGTATTCTGCTGGAAGCTGTTCCTTTCGGACTTCTTATCGGATCTGCCCTCTAGAAGCTCCCTGGATGAGGCCCGGAGAAACCTTATACCGACATCCGTCAACCTCTTAAGCTGCTCTTCTGACAGCGCATCAGGAACGAGAACAACCGTGCGGGACTCTACACCATTAGCTCTGTCGATCACCTTATCCACAAACTGGTCGCCGTCTCGCGCACTTACCGAGTCAAGATCAAACCTGTCGCCATATCTTTTCTGATGCTCCTCGAGTTCCCCGTTAGCGAAAAATTCGGACGTCGCTATAAGCGTGTATCTCTTTCCGGGGCGTGTCGGGATCTCTACAGCGGCCTGTTCCGCGATACTGACGGCCTCGCCTATCGCTTTTTTGCCCAGCCGCTTTTCAACGACTTTGCCGGCATCACGCAGCTTGTCCGTTATCCCTTGATATGTGGAAGCAATGTAATATAACGGTTTACCTTCATTGGAATCCCGCACCATGACCCTTTCATCCAGAAGCGCGTCGAACCATCGGTGGAGTTGTACCGCGTTTTTTCCGGAAAGGTCCGTTATGTTGACGGGGTTCCTGCCCGTGCGGACTTCTTCATGCGCTTTCAGATACATCTCCAGAGAGAACCATCCCTTGTTCTTGAGAACGTCATCCTTAAACCACATGGACATAGCTGATACGACCATGATGTCGGACAGAGCTTTCTCCATCATCTTATCGGAATATTTAACCACCCTTCTTTGTCCTTCGGGCAGACTGACACGTTCCGGTACAACTTTTTTATCCGTGGGGTCATCTTCTCCTGTCCCCTGAAGCGCTCCCGTTCCTCTATCGTTCATATCTACGGGGATAAGACGCACCTCGACAACTTCCCCGCCTGAAACACGCGCTTTCACCCTGAAATTTGACGGGGCCGTATCGTGATGATAACTGCTTCCATAACGGAACTTCTCATATTGTTTCTGCGCCTCCAGCGAGATCTCTCGCTCCAACGGGTGCCCTTTTAACCCTTTTAGTGTGTGCAGGAATCCATAATCGATCGTGTCCAGGAGAAAAGGGTCCACGATAAACCCTCCTCTGGAAGCGTTCCCCTTAATAAGATGTATATCTCCTTCCCTTGAGACCATGACCTTAATATGTTTTTGAAAAACTCCCCCCGTATTTTCGCTGTACTCAGCGGCTTCTTCAAGCAGCCTTTCGGTCGTGTATCTGGTAGGTATACTCGGATCCCGCGTAACTATCTCTACGCCCCTCAGCATTTCCTGCACCACGGAAGCGCCAAGATCTATGAAAGTGTGGCCGTTTACCTGAACCATATCGGTAGCGGGAATACCCTGAAGATCTCCGAAGATCTCGCCAACCTTATCCTTGAACTCCTGCTCCAGGGGCTGGCTGTCTTTCGGCCTTAATTTCTCGATCGCATCATCCCTGAACTTCCGGACCCACAATAGTGCCTGTTCCACATTGTCGCACTGGACGATACCCTTAAAAAGAGGCCCGGTAAAGTTTAACATCCCTCTTCTCTGCCGCGACCCCTCCAGCATCTGCCCGATCTCCAGAAGCGTCTTAATGGCTTCATCGATCATATCCGTGTCCAGAAGCCTGACGCCCATATCGTTCATGTCGATAGCGACAGCGAAGGCTATGTCTCTCTCCGTTTCCGAGGATATATATCCCAGATCAGACCCGGCTTTTACTCTGGCAATGAACGCCTCTACACGGCTTCTTTCAAACCAAACATCCAGCATCCCTCTTTCAAAACGTTCAAAAGGCTTGTTCCTCAAAAAACTCTCTTCCCCTGCGATCGGATCCTCTTCCGCTTCACCCTGACGGGCAGACACGTCGTCGGCTCTAAGCATCTTTTCAAGAGTATCGGCTAGATGTTTAAGGAACATCCATTCCGGAGCATACCTGGAACCCTCTATGACATATCTGTAAACAACACTCAATGCCGCTTCCCTGTGTTCCGAGACCTTCCTCGCCAGAAGGCCCCGCTCACCTCTGTCCACAGCCGGAGAAGTCAGACGATCAAGCAGCCTCTCTACTTCCCGCACCTGGTCGATGTCCTCGAAATCCAACTTTGCGGACTTCCATTTATTCCAAAGAGTCCCCTCGCCGTAAAACATGTCACAATACTCTTTTACCTGCTTAGCTATCCTCTCCGCGTCCCCCTTCTGCTGCAATATGGCCAGATGCGGGTTTATCTCAAAATACCGCAGTACCAGCGCTCTCAACCGTTCCGGATTCCTGGAATATACTTCCGGCTGTACTCTTATAAACTTGTAGAAGAGGTACGCTGCCTTGTTCTTTATATAATTTCTGTTGCCCCGGCCTCCGATATTAAGATCGGCAACGGCCTCGGCAATTTTCCATTTATCCATCCGCGGATCCAGGCCAAGCAGTTTAGCGTATGCGGCTCTTTCCTGCGGATCTGAGATAAGCGTATCCAGGTCTTCCCCGGAATACCGATCAAACCCGTGTCCTATTTCATGAAGCACGCTGCCCTCTATGAGAATATCGAGAACGTCCTGCTGTCCTCCCGCATCTTCGTCCGTATGATCAATAAGTTGCTGAAGCTCGTATATCCCTAAAATAAATTCCCTGTATATTCCGATACTGCGCGTCTTTGATAGAGGATCGACCCTCACCATGAGGGTGTTAACTTGTTTGTTTCGCGTCTCTCCGTCGATCACCAGGCCTATCCTTCTGGTTTTAAGGGCACCTTCCCCGAACTTCTCCTCAAAATCGGAAGATATACGCTCTATTGTCCGTACGACTCTGTTGTATATGTGACTCAGGTCTATCTTATGAGTGGAGCTTCTAAACATTTCAGCAAAAGTCATCATCCTCGAAGTATCAGATGATCCTCCTCCTTGACGGGCGGAGGTCCCCTTTTTTTCCCTTGCCGGCGGGGATAATGCCGCTGCGGAATACTTGTCGAGAATAACCGTGGTCTTCGCGGCATATCTCTGAAGAACACTGGCCGGAAAATCCTCAGTTACAGATCCTTCCAACACCTTCTGCACAACAGATGCCTTCTGCGCTGTCCTGGCAAGAAAAAAAATATTATCTCCGCTGACAATGTCTTTTATCCCCATGGTATACGCGTAAGGATTTTCCGCTATGTCCGGATAATCCAATATGTTTGACTTGATAGTGCTTTCGGTTAGCTCCACTTCCTGCATTCTGGATCCAAAGGACGAATGATCAGGGGGTTCGTTAAAAGCCAGGTGACCGTTCATGCCGCTTCCCACCATGAGAATATCGGCACCGCCGAGAGACTTCAAGTCACGCATGTATTTCTCCACCCCACGTCCGTCATTCACATAATCGGCGATAAAATGTATGTTCTTTTCGTTCAGTCTGC
>CAZUYM010000078.1:0-6179 GCA_964624805.1 uncultured Planctomycetia bacterium | reverse complement strand
TGTCACATGTCAAGGGCTGACCCCAAAATTATACTTCGAGGCCGAATTTCAAGAGGTGCTGGCGGAGTGCTTCGTCACCGGTAAAGAGAAACGCCCGTATGCCCATAGTCCGGGTAGCTTCGATCAGGTCTTCCCTGTCATCGGTGTAAAAAGTGTTTTTAGGTATGGTGCCCGATACGCGCATTGCTTCTCTGAAAATATCAGGATGCGGTTTTTGCCTGCCCACTTCGTGCGATAATACAGTCTCGTCCATCAGATCAAGTATCTTATATTTCTCACGGATGAAATTGAAGTGTGCTTCATTGGTATTTGAGAGGAGTATCAGCTTGATGAGTGGGTATTTCTTTTTTATCGTCCTGACGATGTCTTCCATTTCCGGATACGGCGCGAACATACTGTTCCACGCTTCATAGAATTCTCTGTATCTCATATCCAGCCTGAAAAGTCGTTTTGTTCTGCTGTAGAACTTCGAAGAAGTAAGTTTTCCCTCGGCATACCGGTTAAGGTTGTCCGAATCAGTGGCATACGCAATGATCTTCTCTGCCGTCACATTCCCGTGCCCTTCGAAGGCTGAAGCAAGGTTCTCCATGACCAGTTTTATTATAACGTTGCCCAGGTCGAAAAATATGGCTTTTATTTCTTTTTGTTTCATCTAATCCTCGTATATCGTATTTCGTATGTCGTATATCGTTTTTTATTAGCGTAGAGCGTTTAGATCCCGTCACCATTCCCAATTCCCAATTCACTATTCCCAGCTTACAGCTCACTATACGCCTTTATCCCCTTCTCTAACAACTCCCTCGACCCTTCGTACTCTATAGTCTCCAGCGCTTCTTCCGGAGAGAGCCACTTTCCTTCGAGTATCTCCGCCGTCTGGATAATAAGTTCTTCGTCTCCCGAGGCCTCCACAAGAAAAATATGCACTGTCTTGACTATTTTTTTATCGTCCAGGGTAAAACAATATTCCTGGATTCCCAGCTCCTCCAGAACGTCAAGCCGCGTTAGTCCGGTCTCTTCGGAGATCTCCCTAAGGGCGGTCTCCTCGGGTGTTTCGCCCGCTTCGGCATGCCCCTTGGGCCAGGTCCAGTGACCATAACTGTCTTTGATGAGAAGTACTCTGAGGGCGTCATCCTCTTTTTTTACTACCACCCCTCCGGCCGCAAGCTGTTTTTCCATCAGACACCTTCCTGTTTACAACTCGATAACTGGATCATCTTCGTAATCGTCATCTTTGTTGTCATCCTTCGCTCCCGGGAAAAATCCCGAGTGGCTAGAAGAATCCACTTCCCATACCTCGTATTCTTCCGGAACAAGTTCCTCGAGAAACCTCGATTGCCGCGCTATTACCGTCCCCATCTGATAATCATATCTGGTAACAGGATGTAAAAGATACAGATATTTTCTCGCGCGCGTCACCGCCACATAAAAAAGCCTTCTCTCTTCTTCCAGCTCGTTCTCATCATTCATCGACTTGGGATGCGGAAACTGGCCTTCACAAAGGCCTATTACCATAACAGAATCCCATTCCAGGCCTTTGGCCTGGTGGATGGTCGAAAGAACCAGCTGCTCGCCATCGTCCTGCGACGCGGTAGCGGTTTCCCCCCGGAAGTTCTCCCTCAAAGTTATATCACTCAGGAATTCGGCCACCGAACCGTATTCGTGGGAAAAATTTATAAGTTCGTGTATGTCGTCCACCCGGTCTTTCGCGTTCTCGAAATTCGCGAGCACATAGGTCTCATATCCCTGTTTCAGTATTATCTCTATGAGTTCACCTGGAACTTCTCCCGCGCCGGGATCGGTCAGGGCTTTCATGATCTTCTGGAACCTTACGTAACCGGTCCTCGCTTTTTGCGACACCACTTTTGACATGTCCTGACTGCGGATGAAAGCCACAATATCCCTGCCGCTTTCCCTGAAAACATTATATATTTTTTCGGCATAACCGGGTCCTATCCCCGGACACATTGAGAGAGTGCGTATCCACGCTATCTCGTCAATCGGATTGGTAAGCAGCTTCAGGTATGACAGGACATCCTTTATGTGAGCCTGCTCAAAGAACCTTATGCCTCCCCGTACCACATAAGGTATGCCCCGCTTTACAAGTTCCATCTCGAGCTCCGCCGACTGGTAATGCGCCCTGAAAAGAACTGCCATGTTCTCGATCTCAATACCTTCTTCACGCATCTCAAGAACACGCTGCGCTATAAATCTCGCCTGAGAATACGGGTCCTTTACCTCGACAAGCGCCGGCCTCTCCAGGGAAGGATTGACCGCCTTCAGCTCCTTGGGAAACTGTTTCGTGTTATTCGTCAGAGAATCATTCGCCAGAGTTAGTATCTCCGGAGTCGATCGGTAATTCGTCTCGAGTTTAAATATCTTCGTGTCCTTGAATCTTTCCGGGAATTTGAGGATGTTGTCCACCCGAGCGCCTCGGAACGAATATATCGACTGCGCGTCGTCACCAACAACAAGTATGTTCCGGTGATGTTCGCAAAGTATGTTTATTATGTCCGCCTGCAGGTAGTTAGTATCCTGGTATTCGTCGACCATGACATACTTGAACTGTTCCGTAAATCTGCGGCGGGCCGCAGGCACTTTCTCCAGAACCTCTTTCCATTTCAGGAGAAGATCGTCATAGTCCATGTTACTGGACTCCAGCTTTTTCTTCGCGTAAAGCCTGCATATATCCTCTATCTCTTTTGCAAACTTGAGAAAATACGGATACCTGTCATCGAGCACATCCTCGATCGGCCCTTTTGTGTTCATGGACAGGCTTACGATCGACTGTACTACTGAAGCTTTTGGGAACTTCTCCTCTTTTGCCCTGGAACTAATATTTTTCATGCATGCTTTGATAAGGTCTCGGGAATCCTGCTGGTCGAGTATACCGAAATCTCTGCTGTATCCCACTTCGGGAGCGTACATCCTGAGTGACCTGTTCCCGATATGATGGAACGTACCGCTCCAAAGGCCTTTGGGCCGGTATTTCAGGATCATCTCCGTACGGTCCCTCATCTCCCGTGATGCTTTGTTGGTAAACGTCATAAGCAGTATATTGGCAGGCGGAACACCGCGTTCAAGGAGGTAGGCCAGACGATATATAAGGGTCCTCGTTTTCCCGCTTCCGGCGCCCGCGAGCACAAGGCACGGCCCTTCCGATCCGGTAACCACCTCGTACTGCTGCTCGTTAAGGTTACCTTTGAAGTCGATATGAGTCTCTATCTTACCGGTGGGTTCGTGGAGTATGTATTTTTTCATGACCGGACTATTATAATGAATAGCAGGTCAAAATGCAAATGGCATATCTGGGGAATAGGGATGAGTGATAATCGTCATCCCCGCACGCTTTAAGCGGGGATCAATTAAAAATATTTTGATTTCCATTCGATTCCCGCTTTCGCGGGAATGACGTTCTTTATCTGTTTCGCTCTAGATACTAAATACTGAATACTGAATACTGAATACTAACTATGAAAACTGCTCCGCGACCTTCGGCCTGGTGAGATAGTATATGATGGAAAGTTCGAACAATGTAACGATCGCCGTAATGACAACGGCGTAGGTATAAACCGGCCCTACGAACTCCGCCGGTACTTCTACCTTTCCGGAGGCGATATATTCCTTAAAATTAGACATCACTATACGGTTGAGAAGTATACCGGAAGTCACGCTTACAACTGCCAGGATCATCATCATCCTTCTCGCCCAGTCCTCCAGCTTAAGTATCCTGGATCCGCAGTATATCGCTGAGATCCCATAAAAGACCGTGAACAAATAAACAGCGATCGTGACCGCCCCGGGTAACGGTTTGAACATAAGAGCGAACTGGCTGTAGTTCCCCACACCGATCAGGACATACGCCCCGAAGATTATTATCATGATCCCGTAAACCGTTATCCCTCTGCTTCTTTTCATTCAATTCCCCAGATATCCTTCGCGTATTCGGCTACTGTCCTGTCGCTCGAGAATTTTCCCGCTCTCGCGGTATTCATGATAGAACTCCTGGTCCACCTGTCCTTATCAAGAAAAGCCTCCGACACTTCCTCCTGAATACGGAGATAATCCTTAAAATCCGCGAAAACCATGTACTGGTCGTGGCTCATAAGAGAGTCGATCAACGGCTTGAATATCCCCTTTTCCGACCGCGAAAAAACATCTTCCTGAACAAGCCTTATGACTTCTTTCAGAAGCGGGTCATTCTCCAGATATTCCTGCGGCTTGTAACCCTTATTCTTCAATTCCTTCACTTCATCTGTCCTGAGTCCGAAAATAAATATGTTCTCGTCTCCCACCTCTTCGGCTATCTCGATATTAGCTCCGTCCCACGTGCCTACAGTGAGCGCGCCGTTCAGCATGAATTTCATATTCCCGGTACCCGAAGCCTCTTTACCCGCAGTCGATATCTGTTCCGATATATCACTGGCCGGAAATATATTTTCAGCCAGAGACACACAATAATTCTCCAGAAAAACCACCTTAAGCCTGTCCTTAACATCGGGGTCGTTGTTGATCACGTCCGCCACGTTATTGATGAACTTGATTATCAGTTTTGCCATGGTGTATCCGGGTGCGGCTTTTCCGGCGATTATGGCCGTACGCGGAACAAACTCCATTTCGGGATCGTTTTTCATTCTCGCGTACTGGGATATCAGGTAAAAAGCGAACAGCACCTGCCTCTTATATTCGTGTATCCTTTTAACCTGGACATCAAAGATAGATCCGGGATCGATAACCGTGCCGGTTGTATACTCGATATACTTTGCAAGCCAGAGTTTTTTATCACTTTTTACCGCCCGCCAGTTTTCCGCGAAAGATCCATCATCGATAAAAGCTTCCAGTCCCCGGAGTTTACCAAGGTCAGTGTACCATTCATCGCCTATTGCCCCGTTTATGATAGCCGTCAGGGCCGGATTAGATTTCATCAACCAGCGGCGCTGTGTTATCCCGTTGGTCTTGTTGTTGAACTTTTCGGGATAAAACTCATAGAAATCCTTAAAAAGCGTGGTTTTCAGAAGTTCCGTATGAAGCGCGGAAACACCGTTAACAGAGTGGCTCCCCACTATGCTCAGGTGGCTCATCCTTATCTTCTTATCGTTCCCTTCCTCTATCAGTGACATGCGGCGGGCCTTCTCCTGATCTTTCGGATATCTCTCGGAAATCTGCCTCAGAAAACGCATGTTTATCTCACATATGATCTCAAGGTGCCTCGGCAGCAGCCTCCCCAGAAGCTCTATGGGCCACTTCTCAAGCGCTTCCGACATTATCGTGTGATTGGTATAACCGAAAGTATTGACCGTTATCTCCCAGGACTCATCCCAGTCAAGATCCTCAACATCTATGAGTATTCGCATAAGTTCCACGATAGCTATAGCAGGATGAGTATCGTTCAATTGTATCGCTACTTTGTCGGGAAATGTCTTAAAATCCCTGTTGTGCATTTTGAACCGGCGTATTATGTCCTGCATAGAAGCGGAAGTGAAAAAATATTCCTGTTGAAGGCGCAGTTCGATGTTTTTGTAGACCTTGTCACTCGGATAAAGTACGCGGGAGATATTCTCGGACATTATCTTCCGCCGGCATGCCTTTATGTAGTCACCGTCGCTGAAATAGTCAAAATCAAAGTCTTCAGTACTCCTGGCGGACCACAAGCGAAGGTTGTTCACAACGCCGTTCCTGAACCCCGGCACCGGAGTATCGTACGCCATGGCCAGGACATCCTGCGTATCAACCCAATCAGCACAGGGTTTCCCTTCCCTGCCCACCCTCGGCATGGTTTTGCCGTAGAAACTTATCTTTATCGTGAATTCCGGTCTATCGAACTCCCAGGGGTTTCCGAACTTAAGCCATTCGTCTGGAAGTTCGATCTGCGCGCCATTGACTATCTTCTGTTTGAAGATCCCGTAGTCGTACCTTATACCGTATCCCGTAGCCGGGATACCGAGCGTGGCCATGGAATCAAGAAAGCACGCCGCCAATCGTCCAAGGCCTCCGTTACCAAGCGCCTGGTCTACCTCCTGCCCGTAAAGGTCCTCAAGGTTAAATCCCAACTCTTCCATCGCGACAGAGCTCGCCTCTTCCAGGTCGAGATTGAGTATGTTGTTACCAAGAAGCCTGCCGGTGAGAAACTCCAGCGACAGATAATACACCCTCTTGCAGTTTTCGTCGTGATACCTCTGCTG
>CAZUYM010000077.1:0-6267 GCA_964624805.1 uncultured Planctomycetia bacterium | reverse complement strand
CCCGCACGCTATATAGTCACAAAAGACGGTATGGTGGTTATGGCTTCCGAAATGGGGGTGCTGGACATAGACCCTGCCAATATAAAAGAATCGGGTCGAATAAAACCCGGCAGGATATTTTTTATAGATACAGAAAAGGGCAAAATAGTGAATGACGCCGAGGTAAAAGAAAAGGTGTCGTCACGTCAACCTTATGGCGAATGGCTTGCCGATCATCTGATGGACCTTGAGGATATACCTCAGGCAGCTCCGGGAAAAAGCGAAGAAGAAGAAATACTTACGAGGCTAAGGATATTCGGATATACCCGGGAAGACCTTAAATTCATTTTAAAACCCATGGGCGGCGAGGGTAAGGAGCCCGTAGGGTCGATGGGGAATGATACTCCGCATGCCGTACTGTCAAAACAGCCGCAGCTCTTGTATAACTATTTCCGCCAGCTTTTCGCCCAGGTAACTAATCCCGCGATAGACCCCATAAGGGAAGAACTTGTAATGAGCCTGGAAAGTTATCTTGGCCGGCAGGAGAACGTTCTGGACGAGACTTCGGAGCACGCGCATAAATTAAGAGTTAAGGAACCGGTCCTCACGAACGAGCAGCTGGAAAAAATAAGAGCGATCAAGGTGAACGGTTTCCGGACAAAGACAATATCGATACTTTTTCCGGTCTCAAAAAAGAATGGTTTTAAAGAGACGCTGGACAATATATGTTCGGAAGCGGCAAAAGCGATAGGAGAAGGATACACTTTTATCATTCTGAGCGACCGCGGTGTGAATAGGGAGAACGGGGCTATTCCCGCGCTCCTGGCTACCGGCGCCGTGCATCATTGTCTCACCGGAAAAGCTTTGCGTACGCAGGTGGGGATCATAATTGAAAGCGCCGAACCCCGCGAAGTGCAGCATTTCGCGCTTCTCTTCGCGTACGGAGCGGACTGTGTTAACCCGTACCTGGCCTATGAGACCCTTGGCTACCTCATGAAGGAAGGGCATCTCAAGCAGCATCCTGAAATAGCGCGGAAGAATTACAGAAAAGCGGTTCATAAAGGAATACTAAAAGTCCTTTCAAAAATGGGGATATCAACTCTTCAGAGCTACAGGGGCGCGCAGATATTCGAGGCGCTGGGTCTTGATTCAGATATGGTAGGAAAATATTTTACCGGAACGGTATCACGTATTGAAGGCGCGGGTCTCGAAACTATCGAAAGGGAGACCGTTAAGCGGCACGAAGAAGCGTTTTCTTTGGTGGGGGGGATAGAGATCCCATATCTTCCCACAGGCGGTGTATACCAGTGGAAAAGGGACGGGGAATTTCATTTGTGGAATCCCGAAAGCATAGCGGCGCTTCAGGATTCCGTAAGGAAGGGCGATTATGAAGTCTATAAAAAGTTCTCACAGCTGATCAACGACCAGACTAATAACCCGACTACATTGAGAAGCCTGTTCAGGTTCAAAAAAGGCAAGTCGATACCTTTGTCCAAAGTAGAGCCCGTGGAGGAAATAGTAAAACGTTTTGTTACCGGAGCTATGAGTTTCGGGTCGATAAGTAAACCCGCGCATAAAGCCCTGGCGATAGCGATGAACCGTCTCGGAGGCAGGTCCAACAGCGGCGAGGGAGGAGAGGATCCGGCCCGTTTTATAAATATGCCTAACGGCGATTCCGCGCGCAGTTCCACAAAACAGGTCGCTTCCGGAAGGTTCGGAGTTACTACGAATTACCTTATTAATGCCGATGAACTTCAGATAAAAATATCACAGGGGGCGAAACCCGGCGAGGGCGGACAGCTTCCCGGGCATAAGGTGAGCGCCATCATCGCCCGCACGAGATATACTACTCCGGGTGTTACTCTTATTTCACCGCCGCCGCATCACGATATTTATTCGATCGAAGACCTGGCACAACTTATCTTTGATCTTAAGAACGTTAATCCGAAAGCCCGGATAAGCGTAAAGCTGGTTTCTGAAGCCGGTGTCGGTACCGTAGCGGCAGGTGTCGCTAAGGGGCATGCCGATATGATACTTATATCCGGAGGCGATGGCGGCACGGGAGCGTCGCCGCGAAGTTCTATAAGGTATGCCGGGCTTCCATGGGAGCTCGGTCTTTCAGAAACGCATCAGACGCTTGTACTTAACGGTTTGAGGAGCAGGGTGAGGCTGCAGACTGATGGACAGATGAGGACCGGACGGGACGTTGCGATAGCGGCTTTACTGGGAGCGGAAGAATTCGGTTTTGGTACGGGAGTTCTTATAACGCTGGGCTGTGTCATGCTCAGGCACTGTCATCTGAATAACTGTTCTCTTGGCGTGGCCACACAGGACAGCATGCTCCAGAAAAGGTTCCGTGGCAGGCCGGAGTATGTCGTTAACTATATGAAATTCATTGCCAGTGAGCTGCGGGAGATAATGGCCGAACTTGGAATAAAGAAACTTGATGACATGGTTGGTCGTACTGAGTTTCTTGAGATGGATCCCGATATGCTCGATGAAAAGACAAAAGGTATCGATCTTTCAGGTATCTTATACAAGCCTGCTGCTGACAATAAAGATGACGTCCGCTGTACCCGCCCTCAGGAGCATGGTATCCGCGAGGTCCTCGATACCGAACTTATCAGACTGTCTAAAGACGCTTTAGAGCGCGCGGAACCGGTCAGCCTGGAGCTTGATATACATAATACCGATCGTGCCACGGGAGCGATGTTAAGCGGTAAGGTCTGCGGCACGTTTGGGGAAGACGGTCTTCTGGACGATACTATTTTGTGCAGGTTCAAAGGTGTCGCCGGTCAGAGTTTCGGGGCTTTTCTGGCGCGAGGAATAACTTTTGAGTTGGAAGGGCTTGCGAATGATTATGTCGGCAAGGGTATTTCGGGGGGGAAGGTCATAGTCTATCCGGATAAAAGAAGTGATTATCTGTCCGAGGAGAATATTTTGATCGGCAATACCGCTTTTTACGGAGCTATTTCCGGGGAAGCCTATATACGGGGAGTGGCCGGTGAAAGGTTCTGCATAAGGAACTCCGGGTTGTACGCTGTCGCCGAGGGAGTAGGCGACCACGGGTGCGAATATATGACCGGCGGAAAGGTAGTTATACTGGGCGAGACCGGACGCAATTTTGCCGCGGGTATGTCAGGAGGTGTCGCGTATATATATGACGAGACCGATTCTTTTGATGAAAAGTGTAATCTCACGATGGTGCAGATCGAGGAAATGAAAGACGAGGACAGGATATCCGTCGGAGACATGGTCCATAATCATTTCAAATATACAGGCAGTCCGGTGGCAAAAAAGATACTGGATAATTTCAATGAGGAACTAAAAAAGTTCAAAAAGGTCATGCCGATGGAATACAGGCTTGTTCTCGCGACAGAGAAGATGGAGGCGAGATTGGGACTACTGGAGATGACAGATGGGTGATCCTAAAGGATTTTTAAAACAGAAACGACAGGTAGCTTTGTACCGACCGGTATGCGAGCGTGTGAAAGACTATAATGATGTGACCGTCCTTAAAGACGAAGCCGAAACCGAGGAGCAGGCTTCCCGGTGTATGGATTGCGGTGTGCCGTTCTGCCACTGGGGATGTCCGGTTGGGAATTACATTCCCGAATGGAATGATCTGATACATAATGAAAAATGGGGAAAAGCCGTCACTTTGCTTAACGCGACTAACAACCTTCCGGAGATGACGGGCAGGGTATGCCCGGCTCCCTGCGAATACGCCTGTGTGCTGGGCTTGAACGATGACCCCGTGACTATACGAGAGAACGAGCTGGGGGCTATAGAATACGCTTTTAAAGAAGGGATAATGAATCCTCACCCACCCGCGGTGCGGACGGGGAAGACCGTTGCGGTGGTGGGATCGGGGCCCGCGGGCCTTTCGTGCGCGATGCAGCTCAATAGCGCCGGCCATAAAGTCACAGTATTTGAAAGAGACGGAAGACCCGGAGGAATATTGCGTTACGGGATCCCGGATTTTAAACTTGAAAAGTGGGTGGTCGATCGGCGAGTAAAACTTATGGAAGACGAAGGAATAGAGTTTCGTACGGGAGTTAACGTCGGAGTGGATATTTCCGCGAAAGACGTGCTTGACGAATATGATGCTGTTTGTCTTGCAGGCGGGTCGCGTGTCCCAAGAGACATAGAGATAGAAGGAAGGGATCTTAAGGGAATACATTTTGCTATGGAATATCTGACCCAGTCCAATTTAAAGCTTGAAGGTAAGGAATTCCCGCAAGAGGAGATACTAGATGCCCGAGGAAAGAACGTCGTCGTGATCGGCGGCGGTGATACCGGGTCTGACTGTGTGGGAACCGCGAACAGGCAGGGGGCTGCCTGCGTGGTCCAGATAGAGCTCTTGCCTCAGCCGGGCGAAGAAAGGACCGAGGAACATCCGTGGCCGGTGTTCCCGCTTATTCTTAAGACGACCTCCAGTCACGAAGAAGGCGCGGAAAGAGAGTGGCAGGTATTGACCAAACGGTTCTCGGGAAGTGACGCTCAGGTGAAAAAACTTGAATGCGTGCGGGTAGAGTTCGAACGGGACGGGAAAACCGGGCGGAACGTTATAAAAGAAATGTCCGGCAGCGAATTCGAGATAGAGGCCGATATGGTCGTTATTGCCGCGGGGTTCCTTCATCCGGAGCACGAAGGGCTTCTTGAGTCTTTCGGTGTTGAGACCGACGACCGCGGGAATGTTAAAACTGATGATAGCAAAAAGACTTCCGAAGAAAAGGTCTTTTCCGCGGGAGATATGAGACGGGGGCAGTCGCTTGTGGTATGGGCGGTCTCAGAAGGAAGAAAGGCGGCTTTTTCCATCGACAGGTACCTGACCGGAGAGAGCAGACTGCCGGATATGTGAGAAAGCGGCCTTTTGGACCGCTTTTAAAGACTAAAAAGCTTATATTTTTTGGTTGCATATTCCCTCAATATATATACAATAGGTTGAAACCTTTTTCATAGGGAAAACATATATGGCAAATATAGAAGCTAAACTGGCATTAGAGGATGGAAGGATATTTCCGGGTTTTGCCTTTGGGGCGACAGGCGAAAGGTACGGGGAAGTCGTGTTTAATACCAGCATGACCGGGTATCAGGAGATCCTTACCGATCCGTCGTATAAGGGGCAGATCGTTACAATGACGTATCCTCTTATCGGCAATTACGGCGTGAATGAAGAGGATGTCGAATCCCGTCGTCCTTTTGCCGAGGGTTTTGTTGTAAAAGAATGCAGCCGCATAGCCAGTAACTGGAGATCGACAAAAGCTCTTCCCGAATACCTCAAAGAGAACGGTATAATAGGCATAGAAGGGGTAGATACAAGGGCTCTTACAAAACACATACGCCTTAAGGGATCCATGAAGGCGGTAATATCCACAGAGGATCTCTCGGACGCGAGCCTGGTCAAGAAGGCGAAAGCTTCTTCAGGCCTGGACGGTCTTGATCTGGTAAAAGAGGTTAACAGCGGCGAGAAATTCGAGTGGAACAAGGAAGGCAAATATAAGGTCGTGGTTATAGACTGCGGCGTGAAATTCAATATACTTCGCAGGCTGGAAGAACATTCCTGCAGGGTTACAGTTGTTCCCCCCGACACATCATCAGAAGATATTCTTAATGAGAAACCGGACGGAATACTTCTTTCCAACGGTCCCGGAGACCCTTCCGGTGTGCCCTATGTGGTAGAGACCGTAAAAAAACTTCTCGGAAAAGTGCCGATATTCGGTATATGTTTCGGTCACCAGATGCTGGGCCTGGCGCTTGGGGGAAAGACCTATAAGCTCAAGTTCGGTCATCACGGCGGTAACCATCCCGTAAAGGACCAGAGGACCGGACGGGTAGCCATCACTCCGCAGAATCACAACTTCTGCGTCGATATGGATACTCTGCCAAAAGAGGATCTGGAAATAACACATATCAACCTTAACGACCAGACCCTTGAAGGTATGAAACATACGAAGATGCCGATCTTTTCCGTGCAGTTCCACCCGGAATACGGGCCGGGACCGCGCGACGCGGAATACCTTTTTGAAGAGTTCATAGATATGATGGAGACAAAGAGTGCCTAAAAGAGACGACATAAAAAAGATACTTATCATAGGCTCAGGCCCCATAATAATCGGGCAGGCGTGTGAATTCGATTATTCGGGCACGCAGGCATGCAAGGCTCTCAAGGAAGAAGGCTATGAGGTAGTTCTTATCAATTCCAATCCAGCCACGATAATGACGGACCCGGAACTTGCCGATGTCACGTATATCGAGCCGATAACCCCGGAAGTCGTTGTGAAG
>CAZUYM010000076.1:5188-6302 GCA_964624805.1 uncultured Planctomycetia bacterium | reverse complement strand
GCGGAGACCGTAATAAAAAAACTTTTGCCGGATTATGTGCATGTGGACAGGATAATATTTGATCTTAAGAACAATGTTCTTAAGGTACATGGTTTCGGTCTCAGGAATCCCAAAGGTTTCGAGAACAGGTATTTGGTGAGTATTGAAACAGTGATATGTAATTACAAGATGAGAGGCGCGAATATTCTCGACGGTATAGAGGTGACAAAGATTGAAGGAAAGCGTCCCGTTATAAATATCGAGAGGCTTTCCGATGATACTCTGAATCTCACCCAGACGGGCGAGATCATGAAAGAGGAGGGGGCTAAAGAGACCTCAGTAGAGACGCAAGACGCTAAGACCGGTAAAAAAGATATCGCGGGAAGAAAACTTTCGGATATGGTAAAGCTGCCCGGCACTATAGACATAACGGACGGGAAAATAACGTTCCTGGACAGAGCGGTCATGAAAAGACCGTACTACCTTACGTTCGAGAACGTTAACGGGAATATCGGCCTTTCTCTGAACTCGGACTACACCGAGGTCTTGGCGGTATCTACCACCGGCACCGGTAACGTAAGCGGCGACAGCAGGCAGAAAATAGATTGGATAGTGTCGATGAATACCCAGACGCCGCAACTCTCCATGGGTAACAGGGTGGAAGTCAGGGGAGTGGACCTTATGCTTTTTAAACCGTATTACGACAGGTATCTCCCCGTGGATATACAGAGGGGAAATTTCTCCGGCACGCTGGTATGCGATTTTGATAACGGCAATATAGGATC
The DNA here is from genome assembly GCA_964624805.1 of uncultured Planctomycetia bacterium. Taxonomy (GTDB): domain Bacteria; phylum Omnitrophota; class Gorgyraeia; order Tantalellales; family Tantalellaceae; genus Tantalella. The sequence goes on along the minus strand of CAZUYM010000076.1, from coordinate 5,538 downwards.
CACCAACACGATAGTTCTCAGGAATCTCCAGTTTGTCGAGAAACAGGGCGGTGGCGGATCGGGAGCTTTCTGGGACGTATCCATAACGGACGTAATAAAATATCTTGAGACTTCCAGCGGTGATATAGTTTTCGATTTTAAGGTAAAAGGGACGATGCAGAACCCGCGTTTCATGCCCGGACCGCGCGTAAAGCAGGCCATGCAGAGCATGGTCGTGAATACCATTTCGGATCTGCTGAAACCAAAGGAAGAAGGCGCGGAAGCCGCACAGGGCGTGCAGAGCGCGGCTGAGCCTAAAAGTGACACAGAAAGAGTTATGGATATTATACAGGGATTAATGAACAAATAAA
>CAZUYM010000076.1:0-5088 GCA_964624805.1 uncultured Planctomycetia bacterium | reverse complement strand
TAAAAAGGAGGTAGTATGGATCTGATAGTAAAACTGATAGGGATCGTGGTTGTGGTGTATGGATGTGTTATTGTTCTGAGACCGAGCACTCTGAAAAAGATACTCGAGTTCGGGAAAGAAGAAAAGAACATATACATAGGCAGCGGAATTAAAATAGTTTTCGGGGTTTTGCTGATGCTGGCAGCTTCGTCATGTCTAATTCCCTGGGTGGTCATGTTCTGGGGAGCTCTTACCGCTTTTGGCGGCGTAGCGGTATTCATCATCAAAAAGAACGTAATACTGGATCTGATGAACTGGGTGGAGAAACTTCCGCCGCGCAAAGTATATTACTTAGGCGCTTTTGCTCTTATAGTTGGTGTGTCTCTCGCTCTCGCGGCATAAGGAAAGAGGAGACTTTTAAGGAGGAACGGATGAGGCACTTATCAAGTCTTAAGTGTTCGTTATTTGTAGTTCTTTTTGTATTGGGGGTGACCATGTTTTTATCCGGTGAAGCTTTGAGCCTGGAATTAAGCAGCTCTTCTTTCAGTAATGGAGGCGATATCCCGGTCCGATATACAGGCCGTGGCGAGGATATCTCTCCCGAGATGACCTGGCGCGATGTCCCTGAGGGAACAAAAAGTTTTGTTCTTATATCGGATGACCCGGATGCCCCGATGGGGAGCTGGATACATTGGGTAGTTTACGATATTCCGGCAGATGTGACCGGCCTGGAGGAGGATGTCCCCTCAGTCGACGTTTTGGATAACGGCGCCAGACAGGGGACGACCAGTTTCGGAAGCATCGGGTACGGCGGCCCGGCTCCTCCGCCTGGACCCGCGCACAGATACATTTTTACGCTGTACGCGGTAGATAAGATGCTGGGATTGCCATCAGGAGCGGGAAAGAAAGAGGTCTTAAACGCCATAAAGGGACATGTTCTGGCCCAGGCGGAGTACATGGGACTTTTCGGCAGTTAAAAGAAAGAATATAAATGAAACTTTATGGGAAAAAACCGGTCCTGGAGAGGGTGAAGTCCGATCCCGGATCGATCAGAAAACTCTATCTTCAGAAAAAGACGGACATGTCGGAAGTAGTCAAGGCGTCCAAGGATGCCGGGATCACTTTTGATTCTGTCGAGAAAGAATGGCTTGTTTCGATCACAGGCGATGCTAATACTCAGGGAGTAATGGCCGAAGTCGATGAGTTCGAATATGCCTCTTTCCCGGAGGTGTTGTCGGAATGCCTGGACTCGAAAACGGTTCCGGTATTTCTGGACGGTGTGACCGATCCCCAGAACCTCGGTTCGGTAATAAGGAATCTTGCCTGTATGGGCGGATTTTCGATAGTATTGCCTGAACATCGTTCCGCGCAGGTGACCGAGACGGTGCTCAGGGTAGCCTGTGGCGGCGAGAATTATGTGAAAATAGCCAAGGTCATGAACCAGGCTACCACAATAAGCGACATAAAGAAAAAGGGAATATTTGTCGCGGGAGCGGTGGTAGGGGAAAGCGAGGATATAGGTGAAACGGAATTCAGATATCCCCTTGCCGTTGTTGTGGGTTCGGAAGGCAAAGGCATACGCCCGGGAATAATAAAACATCTGGATATAAAAGTGTCTCTGCCCATGAAGGGAGCCGCATTGACTTACAACGCGGCAGTAGCGACCGCGTTGTTTTGTTACGAGATAAGTAGGCGCAGGGAACAGTAAACAGGGGCAAAAAGACGTCATCCCCGCATGCGACCGAGGGGCAAAGGTCCCCGAGGAAGTGCCGAATGCCAGAGGGCTTCGGCCTTTAAGCGGGGATCCAATGAAAATAATTTTATTTTGATATGGTCCCGGATATCCCTCACTTGGTTCAGGATTCCGGGATGACGATTGTCAATTAACTCGAAAAAAAAGGGGCTTGATATGGCCGACAATAACACACTCGATTTTCTTGCCGAGGCAGGCATGCTTAAACGCGTAAAACGCAGCGGGTGGGATGTCTTAGGCATTCCGCATGAGGAAAGCGTAGCCGAGCACAGCTTTCGCTGTGCCGCGATAGGTTACGTCCTGGCAAAGATGGAGGGGGTAGAGCCATACAGGGTGCTTTTGATGACCCTCTTTAACGATCTGCATGAGGCGCGTATAGGAGACCAGCATAAGGTGGCGCACAAATACCTCAATGTCAGAGAAGCTGAAAAGAAAGCTTTTGCCGGTCAGGTAGAGGATCTCGAGTTCGGGATGAAAGACGAACTCGAAAAGATGCGAGAAGAACATGATGAACAAAAAACGCCGGAAAGCCTTATTGCCAGGGATGCGGATATTCTGGAATGTCTCCTGCAGGCAAAAGAATATACAGATATAGGGTTCACTGCCGCGGAGAAATTCTTTCGGAAAGCTCCGGACCATCTGAAGACAGAGAGTGCGAAAAAATTGTGGGAGAGCACAAAGGATTGGGATTCAAGTGTCTGGTGGGAGAAGTTGGGGGAATTCGAGCGCTAGTTAGATGCTTGTAGAAGCGTGTTCATAGTTCGTTGTTCATTGTTGATTGTAACTAAATACTGAATACCAAATACTAAATACTGACATGAAATAAGTGAGCAAGTATGCAAAAAATATCCAAAGCTGAACTTAGAAAAATACGATTGTTATTACGCGATAAATCCACCCGTGACGAAGAAGGCGTGTTTGTCGCGGAGGGTGTTAAAATAGTACGTGATATTTTGGCAAAGGCGCACAATGTACGTACGGTCCTTATCTCATCGAAAGTGCTGACCTCCCCCGGAGCGAAGAAGGTGGCTGAACTCTCGGAGAGTATGAAAGTCCAGATCTCAAGGGTCCCCGCGGAAGAATTCGAAAAACTCTCATCGCTGCGCAATTCCCAGGGGGTTCTCGCCGTAGTCGAAAAGCCCGGGCCGGCCGAGGAAATAAAAGGGGACAGGATGGTTCTGTGTGACGGGGTTCAGGATCCGGGGAATCTGGGGGCATTGATCAGGAGCGCGGTTGCGTTCGGCATGGACGCTGTACTTCTTTCCGGTGAGACAGCCGACATTTTCAATCCGAAGGTCGTGAGAGCCTCAAGCGGCACTATGCTTGAGATCCCCGTTTTTAAGGTTTCCGAGGGAGATATAGACGGTATGAAAGCCCGAGGGTATAAAGTCCTGGTCGGAAGCATAGGCGCTTCAGGTGGATCTCTAGATGTGGTCAAATTAAAGGACGTCGGGACTCCTTTTATAATATGTTTTGGAAGCGAAGGACGTGGGGTATCCATGGAAATTGAGGATAAGGCTGACATTTTTTATCATATACCCATATCACAAAAAATAGAATCTCTCAACGTGACAGCGGCAGCGGCGATCACGATGTATTTGCTTAATAGCGGGGAGCGGGGAGCAGGGAGCGGGGAGTAGTGAAGCAAACTGGTCGATGGTTTGGGTTTTGGCTACTGGTACGGTTTAATGTCTATGGGCTTAAGGGATAAACCAGCTTCCGTAAACCAGCGACCATACCGGCTGCTAAAACTAAAACTTTCGACCACAACCTAATATCGGGAGATCAGTTGTCGGGGAGGATGTCATGTCAGGTATATGTTTTGTTTATGTGACGGTTTCCGGGAAAGAGGAGGCCCTGAAGATAGCCGATGCGGTGGTGTCGGAAAGGCTTGCAGCATGCGCGAATGTTATTGATAATATGACTTCCGTATACTGGTGGGAAGATCAGCTTGAGAGGGACAATGAAGCGGTTCTTATCCTGAAAACCACCGAAACACTTTTTAGCAAACTGGAAAAAAGAGTCAAAGAACTTCATAGTTATTCCTGTCCGTGTATTTCGGCTTTACCCATCGCGAATGTGAGTAAAGAATATTCCGCGTGGATAGTAGGCGAAACTTCAGGGAATAGGGAATAGGGAATTGGGAATAGTACCGAGTCCCGGGTCCTGGGTACCGGGAAAACCCGATACCCGGTACCAGTAGAGATTAAACGAACTAAACGCAAAACGCAATACCGACTATGTGCTAATATATGAGTAAATTTTCTACCAAGATCTCCGTCGACGACAGCAACCGATTGCTGCTGACAGAGATAATCCCCAAACCCCGCAAAAAGCTCCGTAAATTTCTACTTGAAGGCAAGTGGTCTCTTTCCGACGACCACCATCTAAACATAAAAGTACAGGGTACGAGGTCTCCCTACGCGGGTAAGACCCTGATATTTACAGGGGACATTGAAAAGGTCAACGGGTCGTCTTTTGTTTTCAGGGCGAGAAGGAGTGACGCTTTGTCGGGGATGCGCGCGACCTCGATAGAGCTAAAGGGAGTATGGCAGGCGGACAGGAACAATCGCCTGACGTTCAACGTCTCTAGGAGCCGGAGTGTGTACGATGTCCTGAGGCTCCAGGGTGCATGGAAGGTGAACAAGAACAATGAATTGTCATATCAGTACAGGAAAACAGAGCTCAAGAGGAGTGTCCGGAAGCTGCAAACGCTTGTTTTTAAGGGGTACTGGGAGATCGGACAAGACAGGATAGTTTACAGGGTGGAAGGCAACGACGATTCATTTTTTGTCTTCAGGGCGGCTTTGCAGACGAAAAGTCTTATGGCGTCACGGGACAAAATAAGATACCAGGTAGGAATAAAATATTCCCGCAAGAAGGTATATAAGGAAACAGTAAGAACTGTCACCATATTCGGAAAATGGAAACTGAACAGGGATCTGAGTGTTCGGTTGGAGATGTTACGCGCACGCGGTAAAAAACATTCTGTGGATTTTGGCATAGAAAGAGCGGTATGGAAAAACGGAAAATTGGACGTTTCGCTTGCGACCTCTGAAGGCAGAGATCTTGGCGTAAAGGTAAGTTTTAATAAACCTTTTGGAACCGACGCGGAATTTTTTATTGCGGCAAGCCGTTTGCCGGAGGAGTCCAGGGTGGACGGCGGAGTGAAAATTAGATTCTAGATGCTCGTAGGTTGGGAATAGAGAATAGGGAATTGGGAATAGTACCGAGTCCCGGGTCCTGGGTACCGGGAAAACTCGATACTCGGTACTCGATACCCGGTACCAGTAGCGAGCAAACGAACTATATACTGAATACCAAATACTAAATACTGACATGCGAGTTGTTGTACA
>CAZUYM010000075.1:0-6353 GCA_964624805.1 uncultured Planctomycetia bacterium | reverse complement strand
ACCCGAGAAAATAAAAGAATGGTCGACCCGTAAAGTGGGGAACCGCAGCGAGCTGTATGAGGTTAAAAAGCCTGAAACGAAAAATTACAGGACGCTGAAGCCGGAAAGAGACGGCCTTTTCTGTGAACGTATTTTTGGTCCTACCAAGGATTTTGAGTGTAACTGTGGAAAATACAAAAGGATAAAGCATAAGGGTATCATATGCGATCGTTGCGGAGTAGAGGTAACTAAGTCGAATGTCCGCAGGTCCCGGATGGGTTGTATTAAGCTGGCTGCTCCGGTTTCGCACGTATGGTTCTTCAAGGCTATTCCTTCCCGTATGGCAAATATGCTTGACATGAAAATGCGAGACCTCGAGAGAGTGCTTTACTACGAGCAGTATGTCGTAGTCGACGCGGGGGAGACACCGCTCAAAGTACAGGAGCTTCTTACGGAGGACCAGTATGCCGAAGCGAAAGAACAGTACGGCAACAAGTTCACGGCGCTGATGGGTGCCGAGGCTGTAAGAGAACTGTTAAAACTTATTGATTTTGAAGGCATAGCCGCAGATCTTTCAGCTAAGATCGCCGAGAAAAAAGACCTTAATACGAAAAAGCGTCTTATGAAGAGGCTTAAAGTTATTGACTCTTTCATGAAGAGTGATAACAAGGCGGAGTGGATGATACTCGATATGCTGCCGGTTATCCCGCCGGATCTCAGGCCTCTTGTACCTCTTGACGGTGGGCGTTTTGCTACCAGTGATCTTAACGATCTTTATAGAAGGGTCATTAACAGGAATAATAGATTAAAGAAGCTTCTTGAGCTTAAGGCGCCGGAAGTAATTGTACGCAATGAGAAAAGGATGTTGCAGGAAGCCGTTGACGCACTTTTTGACAATGGCAGGCATGGACGCGAGGTGCTCGGGTCCGGCGGCAGGCCGCTGAAATCTCTTGCTGATATGCTTAAAGGTAAGCAGGGACGTTTCAGGCAGAACCTTCTAGGTAAGAGGGTGGACTACTCAGGTCGTAGTGTTATTGTTATCGGCCCGGAACTTCACCTTAATGAATGTGGACTTCCCAAGATAATGGCGCTAGAGCTTTACCAGCCCTTCATAATACGGAAGCTCAGGGAAAAAGGTTTTGTTCATACGATAAAAAGCGCTAAAAAGATGGTGCAGCAGGAGAACCCGGAAGTGTGGGATATCCTCGATGACGTCATCAGGGACCATCCGGTACTACTGAACCGTGCTCCTACTCTTCACCGTCTCGGAATACAGGCTTTTCAGCCGAGACTTATCGAAGGTAAAGCCATAAGGGTACATCCGCTGGTTTGCGCGGCGTTCAACGCCGATTTTGACGGTGATCAGATGGCTGTACACGTTCCGCTGTCACTGGAAGCGCAGATGGAATGCCGCCTGATAATGAACGCGGCTAACAATATATTTTCACCTTCAAACGGAAGGCCGGTAGCCACGCCGTCGCAGGATATTGTTCTCGGCGTGTACTATCTGACAAAGATAAAGGCAGGCGCCAAGGGAGAAGGTAAGATCTTTTCTGACGCCGCGGAAGTCATAATGGCATACCAGAACGATGAAGTGGGGAAGCTCGCGAAAATAAAAGTGCGGATAGACGGAGAGTTCATCGAAACCTCGGTCGGAAGGGTCATTTTCAATGACATACTTCCTGAGGGCATGCAGTTCTATAACGAACCAATGGATAAAAAGAAGGTCAGTACGGTCATATCCGATTGCTATAAAGTCAAAGGGCATGGACCTACAGTTAAACTGCTGGATGCTCTTAAAACGCTGGGCTTCGAGGAATCCACTCTGTCCGGCGCTTCGATGGCCGTTTCCGATCTCAGTATCCCGGAGGAAAAAAAGAAAAAAATTGAAGAGGCTCATTCCGAGGTAAGCAAGATCGAAAGCCAGTATCAGAGAGGCTTTATAACCGACGGTGAAAGGTACAACAAAATAATCGACATATGGACTCATGTGACCGAAGAAGTTTCCCATGCCGTGTTTCGTAATCTCGACAGCTTCAACCCTGTCTTCATGATGGCGGATTCCGGAGCGAGAGGATCCAGGCAGCAGATAAGGCAGCTCGCGGGGATGAGGGGGCTTATGGCAAAACCGTCAGGTGAGATCATTGAAACGCCGATCACTGCGAATTTCAGAGAAGGGCTTACCGTTCTTGAATACTTTATTTCAACGCATGGTGCACGTAAAGGTCTGGCGGATACGGCTCTCAAGACGGCCGATTCCGGTTACCTTACCCGAAGGCTTGTGGACGTATCCCAGGATGTTATCATCAGAGAGCCCGATTGCGGAACCCTTAACGGGATAACCTCTACCGCGATCATAGAAGGAGACGAGGTCGTTGTATCCCTGACCGAGCGTATTGTTGGCCGTGTCGCGCTGGACAATATCGTCGATATAATAACAGACAGCGTTATCGTAGAGGCCGGAGAGATAATCTCGGAGGAGCATGCCGAGCGGATAGAAACATCAGGCATAGAGAAAATAAGGATAAGAAGTGTGCTGACATGTGAAGCCGACCTGGGTGTGTGCGCGAAATGCTACGGGAAGAACCTGTCGACCGGTAAGATCGTCGAGATGGGTGAAGCTGTAGGTATAATAGCCGCGCAGTCAATAGGCGAACCCGGCACGCAGCTTACGATGAGAACGTTCCACATAGGTGGTACTGCGAGCAGGATCATCGAACAGTCCTTCTACAAGAGTAAAGACGAGGGTTTTATCAAGTATCATAATCTGCGCGTTGTTGAGTCCAGAGTTGCGGGGCAGTTCGTCGTCCTGAACAGGAACGGACAGATAAGTATAAACGAGTCGGATGGACGCGAAATAGAACGACAGACCATCCCGCAGGGATCTTTTGTGTTCTTCGCTGACGGTACCAAGGTAAATAAGGCCGTTAAATACGCGGAATGGGACCCGTACACGGTACCGATCCTTACGGAAATACCCGGAAAGGTACAGTATGAGGACATAAAGAAAGACGTTACGATGAAGGTCGAAAGGGATGAAGCGACCGGCGCCCGCAATAAGGTCATCATAGACCAGAAGGGTGATTTTCATCCGCAGCTCCTTCTTATAAACGAGAAGAACGATGTTGAGGCGATATATCCGCTTCCTGTCGGCGCGCATATCGCGGTGAAGGACAAGGAAGATGTAAGAGCGGGTGACATTCTAGCCAAGACCCACAGGGTTATGACTAAAACGAAGGATATTACCGGAGGTCTGCCGCGTGTTGCAGAGCTTTTCGAGGCCAGAAAACCGAAGGATCCGTCAATAATAAGTGAAATAGACGGTATCGTTGAGTTCGGTGAGTCCAAAAAGGGCCAGAAAAGGATAGTTATAGAGAGCGACGCGGGGATGAAGAAAGAATATATGATCCCTCACGGAAAACATCTTAACGTTTACCGTGGTGACCGGGTAGTGGCTGGTGAGCAGCTTGTGGACGGTCCCGTTGTACCGCAGGACATCCTGCGTGTTTCCGGAGAAAAGGCTCTTCAGGAATATCTTCTGAATGAGGTGCAGGAAGTGTACCGTCTTCAGGGAGTACAGATAAACGATAAGCACATAGAGGTAATAGTAAGACAGATGTTGCGCAACATTAAGATAACCGACGCGGGAGATACAAAATTTCTCGTGGGCGATAAAGTAGAGAGATCAGTGTTCAGGATCGAGAACAGAAAGATGATCAAGGCCAAGAAGAAGACTGCGGCCGCCGAGCCTGTACTTCAAGGCATCACGAAATCGTCTCTTACCACGGAGAGTTTTATATCCGCGGCCAGTTTTCAGGAGACCACCAGGGTCCTTACGGAAGCCGCGGCAGCGGGTAAGGTGGATAACCTCACGGGTCTTAAGGAAAACATAATTATGGGTCATCTTATACCCGCGGGTACGGGGTATGATGAGCATAGGAGGATAGCTCTTGATCGTGAGATACTTAAAATTGAAGAACCGGAAGAAGTCGCGGTCGAAAAACCTGACGACGAAGACGACTCTGAAGAATAATAAAGAGAAAAATTAGGAGAAAAAATGCCAACGATAAATCAGTTGATAAGAAAAGGACGTAAAGTAATAAAGGAAAAGAAAAAGGCCCCGGCGCTGCAGTCTTGTCCGCAGCGAAGAGGTGTGTGCCTGCAGGTGAAGACGAGGACACCGAAAAAACCTAACTCGGCTCTCAGAAAAGTGGCCAGGGTACGTTTAACAAACGGTATGGAAGTTACGGCATATATACCAGGAGAAGGGCATAACCTGCAGGAGCACTCGATCGTCACGATAAGGGGCGGCAGGGTAAAGGATCTTCCGGGTGTAAGATATCATATAATTCGCGGTACTTTGGACGCGTCGGGTGTGGATTCCCGCAGACGCGGAAGATCGAAATATGGAGCAAAAAAACCTAAACAGTAAAAGGAACAGGGTGAGAAATGAGAAGGCGTAGAGCAGAAAGAAGAGACCCGGCACCGGATCCGAAATATAACAGCAGGGTACTGGGCAAGTTTATAAATATGGTCATGGCACGCGGCAAGAAGTCGCTCGCTGAAGGTATAGTTTACGGCGCTCTGGAGATAGTCAAGGAAAAGGTCAGCGATAAAGACCCCATTGATGTTTTTATGCAGTCGATCGAAAATGTCCGGCCGCTTCTGGAAGTAAAATCCAGGAGAATAGGTGGAGCCACTTACCAGGTGCCCTTGGAAGTTAAGGTTGACAGGGGACAGTTTATGGCGATGCGATGGATAAGGGATTTTGCGCGCAAGCAGAAAGGTAAACCCATGAGAGTTAAGCTGGCGGACGAGATAATAAGCTCTTTTAATAGGGAAGGTGCCAGCGTCAAAAAGAGAGAAGACACCCACAGAATGGCCGAAGCGAACAAGGCGTTCGCGCATTACAAGTGGTAGTAAAATCGCTATTTAACGAGCGATAGCGAAGTTAAATAGCAGATTTTACACCATCCTGAGCGAAGCGAAGGATCTAACGAGCGATAGCGAAGTTAAATAGCAGATTTTACACCATCCTGAGCGAAGCGAAGGATCTAGCGAAGCGAGGGATCTAGCGAAGCGAAGGATCTGAAAAGAGCGAGAGAAGCGAGTCGAGGGATCAAAGAAGAAAAGGATTTAAGGTACTTACAGGGTGACAAATACAGTAACAACTAAAAAACAGGGAACGAGGATTTCGAGCAAGATGGATAAAATAGAGGACATCAGGAACATAGGTATAATCGCGCATATAGACGCGGGTAAGACCACGATAACCGAGAGAATACTTTTCTATACCGGTAAGATCCACAAGATCGGTGAGGTGCATGACGGTACGGCGGTAATGGACTGGATGGAGCAGGAGCAGGAGAGAGGCATAACCATTACTAGTGCTGTTACTTCCTGCACGTGGCAGAACAAGAAGATAAACATTATAGATACGCCCGGACACGTGGATTTTACTATAGAGGTCGAAAGGTCTCTTAAGGTCCTGGACGGCGCGCTTGTAGTCTTCTGTGCCGTAGGCGGTGTACAGCCCCAGACCGAAACGGTGTGGAGACAGGCAGACCATTACGCGGTGCCGAGACTAGCGGTAGTGAACAAGCTTGACCGGACCGGAGCCGATTTCTATAAGGTAATAATAGACATGCATAAAAAGCTCGGGGCTAACGCGACACCGATACAGATCCCCATAGGGAAAGAGGACGATTTCAGGGGGATAATAGATCTTGTGAAGTGTAAAGCATACATGTTCGGAGACGAGGCAGATCTCGGAAAGATCATCGAAACTGAGATCCCGGACGACATGAAAGATCTGGCGAGCCACTGGAGACACAACCTTATAGAGAAACTTGCTGACGTGGACGAGATCGTTGAAAATCTGTATCTTATGGACACGGGCATATATCCGCAGGAGCTACAGGCGCATATACGCAGGGTGGCCAATAATAACAAATTTATTCCGGTCATGTGCGCGTCAGCTTTAAAAAATAAGGGCTTAAAAGGTGTTCTGGATGCTGTGTGTAATTACCTGCCGTCTCCTGTGGATGTCAAACAGCCCAATGCTATAGATACAAAAACCGAAGAAGAGGTGGAAGTTCTCCCGGACCCCAAAAAGCCGCTTTGTGCTTACGCGTATAAGGTTATGACGGATCCGTTCGTAGGAACACTTACGTTCGCGAGGATATATGCAGGTGTCATAAAGACGGGTACCTACGTATACAATTCGACTTCAGAAAAGAAGGAGCGTATAGGACAGATCTTAAGGATGCATGCGGATCAGAGAGAGATGATCTCCGAGGCCGGTCCTGGAGAGATAGTCGGGCTGGTCGGAATGAAGCACACCACTACGGCGCATACTCTGTGTGATGAAAAAC
>CAZUYM010000074.1:0-6459 GCA_964624805.1 uncultured Planctomycetia bacterium | reverse complement strand
CTCGCTGGTGGATATCATCTCTATGTTGACCTTTTTCGACGCCAGGGCGCTGAACATCTTTGCAGCGACACCCGAATGGCTGCGCATCCCTATACCAACCACCGATACCTTGGCGATGTTCCGGTCGAATTTCACTTCGGCGGCACCTATTTTCTTTATTATCTTTTCCATTGTTTCCTGTACCCTCGTCAGGTCTTTTGTCTCGACCGTGAACGATATGTCGGTGGACCTCGTCCTTGATATGTTCTGGATTATCATATCAACGTTGATATCCGCCTTTGACAGAAGTTCGAACATCCTGCTGGCTTCTCCCGGCTTATCGGGAACGTCACAGACTGTGACCTTGGCTTCATTCTTATTCACAGTAACGCCCCGGACCAATACGTCTTCCATTGCTCTGACCTCCTTTATTACCATCGTCCCCTCGTCCTTTGACATGCTGCTTCTTATGTGCATGGGGATATTAAATTTACCTGCTACTTCCATACTTCTCGCCTGCATTACCTGGGCTCCGAGAGAGGCCATCTCAAGCATTTCCTCGTAGCTTATACTCTCCAGTTTCCTGGCTGAAGGTACAATCCTCGGATCGGCGGTGTACACGCCTTTCACGTCCGTATATATCTCGCACATCTCTGCCTTGAGTACCTTCGCCAGCGCCACCGCGGTCATGTCGGACCCGCCCCTCCCCAGGGTAGTTATTTCCTGGTCAAGGTTAGTGCCCTGAAAACCGGCGACTATGACTATCTTTCCTCGCGCGAGCTCCTTCTTTATCCTTGCGGTGGACACATCGAGTATCTTTGCTTTCGTATGCGAAGAATCCGTTATGATCCCCACCTGCGCTCCGGTAAATGATATAGCTTCCTTACCAAGCTCATGCAGGGCCATGGCAAGAAGGGCGACAGAGACCTGCTCTCCTGTAGCCATAAGCATATCCAACTCCCTCGCCGGAGGCCTCTTGCTGATACTCTCCGCCAGTTCAAGAAGCTCGTCCGTGGTCTTTCCTAGCGCTGATACAACTACGACAACGTCATATCCTTTGTCCTTGTGCCCCGCGACACGCTTCGCCACACCTTTTATCCTCTCAGGGTTGGCAACGCTCGTACCGCCGTATTTCTGAACTATCACTTTTTTCTTCTTCATCTCAGTTTCTTTTTCCTCCGTTTAATCGTCCTCTTTCAAAAATATGCTCATAAGATCCGAGCCCTTTTCCAACTTCAAACTTCCGGCCCTCGCGGACTTCTCCGAAAAAACGGCTACGTCATCCGGAAGAATACCCTTCCCAGCCATAGCGAACGGTACAGGATCAGACGTGTGAGTCCTTTTCTTGACCGGAGTCGGATGGTCTGGAAGTATCATCACCCTGTATTCTACACCCTTCTCCGTAAGTTCCGCTATGACCGGCCCGGTTATCTTACTGTCAAAATTCTCGATAGCCTTTATCTTCTCCCCTATATCACCGTTATGCCCGGCTTCATCAGGCGCCTCTACATGCACAAAAACAAGGTCGTTTTTTTCGAGCAAATCAAGAGCCGCGCGTGCTTTTCCCTCATAGTTGGTATCGTAATATCCGGTGGCACCCTCTACTTCCGCGACTTCCAGGCCCAGGATACGCCCCATCCCTTTCAGAAGGTCTACCGCCGATATCATCCCGCCGTTGACACCGTAGGCGTCATAAAACCGGGGAATATCGGGTTTCTTACCCTGTCCCCACAGCCAGATCATATTCGCGGGGTTCTGTCCCAGATCTATCCTGACCTTGTTTATATCGTTTTTTTCTATAACAGCCCTGGATCTCTCCATCAGGTCCACAAGCTCCTCATCCTTAGGAAAATGTTTTGCGATAGGCTTGTCGAGGATGTCGTGCGGAGGAGTGCATTTAACCTGCGCAAGAGCATCCGCCTCTTCCCTGGACGCGCATTTCACGATCAGGAGATTCCGGTAACTTGTCCCGTGATAAAAATGGAATTTTTCGTTGCCAAGCTCCTGTTGCAAAAGTTCAGCCAGAACAGCCGACTCTTTTGTCGTTATATGTCCAGCACTGTAATCGGCCATCATGCCGTCTGAAACTGTGACCGTATTGTACCGGAACGCTACTTCGCAGTCCCCCACATCCACTCCAAGATTAGCGGCTTCCAGAGGGCCCCGTCCGCAATAGTACTTTTCGGGATCATATCCAAGAATAGAAAGATTAGCGACATCACTCGCCGGAGTCATCTTTTTCGGAACATTCTTTGCCGTGCCCACGATACCTCTTCTGGCAATAATATCCATGTTCGGAGCGTTGGCCGCTTCCATACACGTCATGTCATTCAGCTCTTCAAGAGGCTCTCCCGACATACCATCAGGAACAAGAACTACGTACTTCATCTTTTATCTCTCCTTAACCTTAATCTCAACCTTAAGCTGACACTACACAAGCCCTGCTTTGGTAACCACCTGTTCAAGATCCGCGTCCACTACCGGTGGCTGATCAACGCATTTGATAGCTCTGTCCGGGTCCTTTAGGCCATGGCCTGTCAGAACACATACTATATCTTTCTTCTGACCGCTTCCGTTCTCGGGGAAGTAGCCCTCTTTAGCTTTTTTAATGATGCCTGCCACGCTGGCCGCGGAAGCCGGCTCTACAAATACACCTACGCGGCCCGCGAGCATCTTGTATGCTTCGATTATCTCATCATCGGTAACTTTATCTATGAGCCCGCCTGACTCGTCCCGGGCGTTTATAGCCTGCTCCCAGCTGGCCGGGTTACCTATCTTGATGGCAGTGGCCAATGTCTTGGGATCCTTTATCGGCTTCCCGTCCACTATAGGCGCGGCCCCCGCCGCCTGAAAACCCAGCATCTTCGGCAGACGGTCTATTTTTCCCGCCTCTTTGTATTCTTTGTACCCTTTCCAGTAGGCGGTAATGTTACCCGCGTTACCCACAGGAAGAGCGTGAAACTCGGGAGCGTTCCCCAGTTTATCACATATCTCGAAAGACCCTGTTTTCTGGCCTTCTATACGGTAAGGGTTTATTGAGTTCACCAGGGTTATCGGATATTTATCCGCCATCTCCCTGACTATATCAAGCGCGTCGTCAAAATTACCCCTGATAGCTATGACCTTCGCGCCGTGTATCATCGCCTGGGCAAGTTTTCCAAGAGCTATAGCCCCCTCCGGAAGAACAACTACGCACTTTATTCCGGCACGGACAGCATAGGCCGCCGCCGACGCGGAAGTGTTTCCGGTGGAAGCACAGACTACCGCGTTAGCGCCTTCCTCAACTGCTTTAGATACGGCAAGGGTCATTCCCCTGTCCTTAAAACTGGCTGTCGGGTTGAGCCCCTCGTACTTGAGCCACACATTGTACCCCGGCCCTATCATCTCAGCGATAGGATCCGCCTTTATCAGTGGTGTATCCCCCTCTTCGAGGCTCACAACGGGAGTTTTATCTGTTACGGGTAGATATTCTCTATATCTCTCGATTAATCCCATGTGTCTCCTCTTCTATATGATAGCCTTTAATTCACAATGGCAGGTCATTCTTCAATGCGTATGACCACTGTCTTCCGAGCCACAAAGTCCAAAGCGTCTATTTTTTCGATAGCCGCTCTCATGTTTCCCTCCAACGCCTTGTGAGTAACTATTACCACCGGGACGACCTCTCCCTCTTTTCGTTCTTCCTGGGAAACATTCGCTATGCTAATATCGTTCTCCGCGAGTACAGAAGATATGCCCGCCAGAACACCCGGCCTGTCTATGACCGAGAACCTTAAATAACAGGTAACCGACAGCCCCTGCATCTCGCAGACAGACTTCTGTCCCTCATAGTAGTCCAGAGAGACGCGAGATATGTTCTCACCTCCTGAAACTACGGCATTCTTAGCTATATCCACCACATCTGACACCACAGAACTGGCAGTGGGTTTTCTTCCCGCGCCTCTCCCGAAAAGTAGTGATTCTCCGACCAGGTCGCCTTTGATAAAAATAGCATTGTCGGCGCCGCTCACGTCGGAAAGAAGATGCGATGACCTAAGCAAAGTAGGATGGACCCTGAGCTCAAGGCCTTCTGGAGAATCTTTGGCAATAGCCAGGAGTTTTATGCTATACCCCCAGCGTTCCGCGTTCTGTATATCCTGCGGCTCTATGTTCTCTATGCCCTCGGTGTAGATATCTTCCGGGGAGATGTTTACTCCAAAACCCAGAAGCGAGAGTAGCGCGAGTTTATGCGCGCTGTCTGCACCGCTTACATCCAGCTCCGGATCCTTTTCGGCGAAACCTTTTTCCTGCGCTATGCTCAGCGCCTCCTCAAAAGAACTGCCGCTGGCGGACATCTCGGAAAGAATAAAATTGGTAGTACCGTTAAGGATGCCGTAAATAACGTTTATCCTGTTCGCCACGAAACTTTCCCTCAAAGCCTTTATTACCGGTATACCGCCGCCGACCGCCGCCTCAAAATTTACCATGAGTCCTTTGCTTGCCGCGGTTTCAAATATCTCCTTCCCGCTTTCCGAAAGAAGAGCTTTATTGGCAGTCACCACGTGTTTCCCCGCGGAGAGAGCCTCGAGTATAATCTCTTTCGCGGGACTCAATCCGCCTATAAGTTCGACGACGATATCTATTTCTTCACTATTTATGATATCCGATGCCTTGGTAGTCCTGATAGCATCGGCAGAACATTCAACACTTTTCAGAGCAGACTTATCCATATCGCATACGCCTTTTAGAGCGAGCTCTATGCCGGTCCTTTTCGCGATCAGTTCCCCGTTCGCGTTAATGGCTGCAACAACGCCGCCGCCTATAGTACCAAGTCCTATGATCCCGATATTTACTTTCTTCATTGTTTTCTCCTGTACAATCAACAACTCGTTTTAGAGAATTAAAGCCTGCCTTCGCTTTGTTATTTTGATATTATCCAGCTTCGGCGCGCAGCTTTCGCTTTTCTATATTCTGATTTCTGATAGCTGGCTGGCCTGCCTGCTGAAGCCAGATAATATAAAAATAGGGGGCGAAAGCTGGTCGGGACGGTGGGTTTCGGCGCCTCCGGCTCATGGCAGTTTATTAAGCCTCCTCGTTGCTCGGCTTAATAAACTATTCGCCTTCGGTCGGCCACCCGCCCCCTCGTAAGTTGTCGCTGCTCCTTTCGTCGCAGCTTCCCTCTATAGGCTCGGCGGCTCCCTTCTCATCCCATTCGCTATTACCGACACTTTAAAGAACATGGTCGGGACGGTGGGATTCGAACCCACGACCCCTAGTCCCCCAGACTAGTACGCTAACCAGACTGCGCTACGTCCCGACGCTATATTCAGAAATAACAGATTCCAAATTTTACAATTTACAATTCTAATAATCTTCTTCTTTTGGATCTCTGGTCATAAGCTCTTTTACTGCTACCGAGGGATCCTTGCCTTCGTAGATCAACTCATATACTTTCTGAGTGATCGGCATTTCCACGCCGTATTTCTTCGCAAGCTCATAGGCAGAACTTGAGGTACCCATCCCCTCGACCACCATTTCGGTCTCTGAAAGCACCTCTTTAATATCCTTGCCTTTTCCCAACTGTTCGCCGAACCATCTGTTCCGGCTATAACGGCTTATACATGTTGTCGCCAGGTCTCCCAGGCCGCTGAGCCCTCGAAACGTCGAACTTTCAGCGCCCATTTTCACGCCCAGCCTTGTTATCTCCGCGAGGCCTCTCGTAAGAAGAGCGGCCTTTGTATTAGTCCCGAAACCCATGCCGTCCGATACCCCTGCGGCAATGGCTATAATATTTTTAAGCGCCCCTCCAAGTTCGACCCCGATCACATCGGTCGAGGTATAAACACGAAATTTTTCTGTCATAAACAGATCGCTTACGTTTTCCCGGCAGCCACTTTCAGAGGAAACCACGACCGTTGTGGGAAGGCCCCTGGCGACTTCATGAGAAATACTTGGTCCGGAAAGTACGCTGATCTTATCTGCCGGAAAATAATCCCCCAGCATCTCCGTCGCCCTCTTCAGAGTTCCTGTTTCTATACCTTTGGTGGCGCTGACTATATAGCCGAATTCCGCGTCTGCGAATTTCTCGGCAACACTTCTAAGATGCTCACAGGGAACAACAAAAATACCATATTCGGCTCCCTTTACTTCATCAACATCTGATGTGATCTTCAGTTCTGAAGGCAGAGGTACCCCCTCAAGAAATTTACTGTTTTCCCGTTTTTTATCGAGATATGAGGCGTATTCCGGCGAATAGCTCCAAAGAGTCGTATCGACCCCCTTCTCTACCAAGAGAATAGCCAGTGCCGTGCCCCATCCACCGTCTCCTATAATACATACTTTACTCATGATAACTTTCCAAAGTCTAACATATATGATATTTATAGTCAATAAGTTTACTATTACTATACATACGCAAAAGGAGCACAAATAACGGTTAAGATAATAGTCTGTAGATGAAGAAGGGGGGGCGGCTTAACACCACCCCCCCTTCTTCTGGAG
>CAZUYM010000073.1:2087-6915 GCA_964624805.1 uncultured Planctomycetia bacterium | reverse complement strand
CTACCTATATTTTTTCCTTTTTCCTTTTTCCTTTTTACTTTCTCCAACTATCTCCGCAACTCCACTTCCGACACCGCAAAGACCTCTTCAATAGGAATAGACTTCATACACATAAATTCCTTATCACATTCAGACACATAACACGGCACCTCACAGTCAATGTCCTTGGAAATAACAATATTCTTGCCTTCCCCGCGCGGCCCGGTGATATTCCGCGAGGTGGGACCATACAGTCCTATTGTTGTCACCCCCGTCGCGGAAGCAAGATGAAGCGGACCCGAATCAGCACTTATAACAAGCTCACATTTTCGAAAAAGAGCTGCCAGCTCGTTAAGTCCCGTTTTCCCTGCCACGGTGTAGCACCTGGCGTCAGCAATACTTGAGACCATTTCCTGCGTGGTGATCATATCTTTTATAGCCCCGGTAAACATTATTTCCACGTCATCAAACCGGTTCAATATTTTTTTTGCTAACTCTACAAAATTTGATCCTGCCCATTTTTTTGCGTCCCAGTTCCCCCCCGTATTCAGCGCTAACATTCGCCTGTTACCGCCTCCCGCGCGACGGAGGATCTTATCCGCTTTTTCAAGATCCTCTGGACTTACGGAATATGCATATGATCCGTTCGCTTCCTTCACCCCGGTGACTCCCGCCAGAGAAAGTAGCTGGTCAGCCCTGTGCATCCCCGCCGGAGGAGGTGCCACTTCTTTTGTCAATGCTCCTTTTTTCCCGCTGAACCCGACCCTCTCCCCGATACCGGCAAAAGCGGCCATCATAGCTTTGGTCCTGGAAGGTTTAAGAAAAAAACAGATATCATAGTTCTCTTTCCTGATCATTTTCACAAAGGCCATTTTTTCGCTTATCGAAAGCATGTCCTTAGTGTCGCTCAGAACATGGGCAAAATTGATCCACGGGTTATTAAGGAACAGGTCCACATACCTCGGCACCGTTACGCAGCAAATATACGCGTCCGGAAACCGCTCCCTCAAAGCCCTGTGAAAAGGAAGAGAGAACAGTATATCTCCCATCCAGTTCAGTTCAAAAACAAGTATTCTTTTAGGTTCGGACATTCGTCTCCAATTTTGTTCGCAATTTCCGTATCTAGTATCTGGTATTTAGTATCTAGTGTGCTGCCTGTGGGTCACATACACAAAAAAAACCACCACCTAAGACCTAACACCCAAGACCTGCTCACAATTCCCTATTCCCAATTCTCCATTCCCCGGTACTCGGTACTCGATACTCGATACCCGGTACCTGCTAAGTGCCCACTACTTCCTCATACAGTTCGATCATGCTCTCTATATTGTCTTCGATCGCGAATTCTTCGAACGCTTTCCTGCGAGCGTTATTCGCCAGGCGTTCCCTTAGCGGGAGGTCTTCCGAAAGGCGCAGCATAGCCGCGCATAATGCCTGAGTGTCAGAAACCGGGACAAGTATGCCGTCCTCCTCATTCTTGATGAGTTCTGCCAGTCCTCCTACATCGCTCGCGACACACGCGCGTCCGGCAGCCATAGCCTCCATAAGGGATAACCCCAACCCTTCATGTATGGATGGCAGGCAGAAAATATCAAAAAGCGTCATATACTGTTCCAGCGGTACTATGCCAGGAGTTATGAAGACCTTATCTTCGATATTCAATTTTATGATCTGCTCTTTAAGGTTCTCCTCTTCCGGCCCTTCTCCGACCATTACGAGCTGTGCCCTGCATCCGGAATCTACAAGTTCTCTCATCGCGCTTACAAGATACTTGTATCCTTTTACAGATGACAGACGGCCTATGGTGCCCACTATAAACGCTCCCTCGTCCAAACCCATATCATCCGCCAGCTTCAGGTCTTTCACTACGGAAACAGATCTGTAACGTTCCAATTCTATACCATTGTAGATCATCTCTACCTTTTCCGGACGGGCCGCGAGATCATTAATAAGGTGTTCTTTTACACTATTGCTTATCGCGACTACCTTTTTCCCCCAGCACGGGTAGAGTCTCCGCGACAGCCTCCTGTGATTAAAAAACCCGTGACACGTGGACACGAACGGAACACCCGCTATTTTCCCGGATATGGCCGCAAGCACCTGAGTAACCCGGGTCTGGGCATGCACTATATCATACCCGTTATCCTTTATGAGTGCCGCCAGACGGGGGAAAGCTTTTAGTGCTTTCAGGCCGAACTCAGCTTTAGTCCTGATATTAAGATAATGATGAGATATACCCTCACTCTCTAGAATACCTACCAGTTCGCCGCCGGAAGAAGCCACCCCGGCTTCGACCCCTTTCTTTTTAAGGTACTTCGCGAGATTAACGGTATATATGCCTATACCGCCTTTATTCAAGTGTGTGGTTAGTAGTAATATCTTCATGCTTGCTCGCTTATTAGTATTGAGTACTGGGTATTGAGTTTGACCCAATGCCGACATTCAAACTCTAGCCTCTAGCCTCGGACCTCGCGCCTCTAACCTCCAGCATCTCCATCAGCGCGTTGAATACTTCGTCTACTGATATCTCTGTCATACACTTCATTTTTCTGATGCATGCGGGTTTATAGCACGGAGAACATTTGACTCCGGCATATAATACCCTGCAATTATCCGCAGGCGGAAGATGTCGCTGGGGATCGGTCGGCCCGAAAATAACGACAAAGGGTGTTCCGACCGCCGCTGCCGCGTGCATCGGAGCACTGTCTCCAGTAAGAAGGACATCACAGCGTTCTATAAGGGCCGGCAGCTGCGCCGCACTGGTCTTACCTACCGCGTTGATGGGTTTAGCATTCGTCTTTTTAAGAAAATCTTCGGCTATTTTCCGGTCTTCTCCGGCGCCCACAAGAACCACTCGTATCCCATGTTCGGCCGCCAGTCTATCAGTCAATTCCAGCATCGCAGGAGTCCCCCAGTTCTTCGTACTCCATCGACTGCTCGCAGACAGGCTGAGGGCTATCAATTTCTGATCCTTCTTAAGCCAGTTACTTTTAAGAAAAGCATCCGCCCATTCCTCGGCCTCACTCCCCGGCCAAAGCTCCAGATGCTTATCCATAGATGTTATCCCGAGAAGCCCGAGGATATACCCCTGATGCTCAACAGGCTTAACTGCCTTTCGGGGAAGACTTATTTTCCGGTTAAGCAGAAAACTGTATTTCCCGTTATCATACCCGTATCTTTCGCGAGCAGCGCTCAAAAACCCCAACAAATGGCTTCTTCGGTTATTCTGCAGATCTATGGACATATCGAAATCTTCAGACCGCAGCCTTCCTGATAATCTTAAAAATCCCAAACTCCTGTCCCTGTTCTCAAAATCGCAGGTAATGACCTCATCAAGATATGGACAGTTATCCAGAAGTTCCCTGAACTTTACGTCAACCATCATTTTAATGACAGCTCCCGGATACCTTTTTCTTATAGCTCTTATAGAAGGTGTGGCAAGTATTATGTCCCCGAGAGAACTCATCTTAAAAATAAGGATGTTCCTTCCGCTCAAGACCCCCGAATACATTTCCACCGTCATTTTCATGGTCTTTTCCAGCGAATAATTGTTTTCCACGTTCTTGCGCGCCTTCTCGGCTATATCTTCCGCCATTCCGGGATCTTCCGCGTAACGCATTATCTTATCCGCCATATCTGCCGGGTCCATCGGCCGGCAGAGAAGTCCGGTAATGCCGTCTTTTATGGTTTCCGCGACACCACCCACTTCCGTCGCCACAACAGGCACTCCTCTGGCCTGAGCCTCGATCACGGATCTACCGAAAGCCTCCTGCTCCTGGTTAGCGGAAACAAAAACATCAAGCCTGTTCAGGACTTCGGGGACGCTTTCCGTACTGTCGACGAACTTAACCACACTTTCCAGTATGAGCCGGCGCATCGTCAGCTCTATTTTCTTCATATACTCTTCTTTGGCCGACGAGCGGTCGCCCATCATAATAACTTCGATATTATGCTTGCGGCGGGCAACGTAAGAAACGGCTTTCAAAAAATCCAGATGTCCCTTAAGCGGCGTAAACCGGCAGATCATACCTACGCGAAATACCTTGTCATCCCTTGTTGACGGTGGGACAAAAGAGAACTTATTGAGATCTACGCCCCGGGGAACTATACGGATCTTCCTCAAAGGTACCCCAAAATTCTCTTTCATATATCTCGCCATGGTCTCATTGGCGGTGACAACTATCTTCCCCCACCCCATGACCCGGCTTATAAGGTGTTTCCTGTACTGTCCATGAGCGGTAGTGATAAATATCCTCTGGGTAGCCCTCGCGGCGAAATACCCGGTGAGAGCGGGTATCCTGCTCCTGGCATGTACGATATCAATGTTCTCTTTTTTGATTATGTGACTCAGTCGAAACCCGCAGTATATCATCACCAGCGGGTTCTTCCTGCCTATAGGAAGAACATAGTGGCGAGCCCCTATCGCCGCCAGCTTCTGGGTAAGCGGTCCCCCGCCCGAAACGACCACCGCTTTATGGCCGTTAAGCGTGAGATAGCGGGCCACTTCCACCGTGCCTCTTTCTACCCCGCCTACATTAAGTTTTGGAACAAGCTGCAGAATATTCAAGCAGCTACCCCCTCATTTTTAACCTGGTTAGTTTTGACCAGGTTAACCCGAAAAAATCCACAGACCACAGTCAACGGACCACAATAGAAGTAAAAAGTAAAAAGGAAAAAGGAAAAAAGAAAGGTTTCTTGTTGGATATATAGACCCTTCCTATATCTTTTCCCTTTTACTTTTTCCTTGATCCTGTTCCCTGTTCCCTGTTTACAGTTCCCTGTTTACAGTTCACAGTTTACAGTTTACTGTTTACAGTTTACTGTTTACAGTTTACTGTTTACAGTTTAC
>CAZUYM010000073.1:0-1987 GCA_964624805.1 uncultured Planctomycetia bacterium | reverse complement strand
GTTTACAGTTTACTGTTTACAGTTTACTGTTTACAGTTTACTGTTTACAGTTTACTGTTTACAGTTTACAAAATCCCTGATCTCCCGATATCCTGATTCCCTGATACCCCCTCAGAGATCGATCAGAATAACCTGTACATCATATCCCTTATGCGCTTGTCATCATCCGGGAGCACCTTAAGAGTCCCACCGGCTTCACAGACCGCTACAGGAATATCTTCTACTTTGACCTGCCTTATGTATCCCTTCGCATCCAGGTCTTTTACAAATTTTTCGTACTTGGTCTGGCGCTCTGTTTTTTTGTCAGGCATAAACACAAGTACCGGTTTGCCGGACGAAACTGCTTCGGATACCATAGAGATACTTTCTCCGGAGACTATGACTATATCGCTCGTGGCGAGTATTTTTTCCACGGTATGCTCATCCTCGTCTCTCATCCCGGAGACAAACTTAAAACAACGTGGATCCCTACCGAGATCTTTCTCCAGGATCTTCTCGGACTCCTCGGATGTTCTCCGTGAAGTCGTCAGATAAAAACATCCGTTTATCTTTTCCGCGGCTTTTTTAATATTTTCCGCGACCTCGTTTGTCAGTTCTTTACCAAAACTGAAAACCGGATTATCTCCTCCAAAAAGGAGACCTATACATTTCTTCTCTCCCATGCTTGCGACTGACTCTTTAAGGCCAGCCAGGGTTTCCGGGTCGATAAGGTTCGGCGCCAGGTCTGTTATGATATATCCCGGTTTCTTGTTCGATTTCGGGACCTTCCCCTTAACATCGTGACGCGGCATAACTATAAGGTCGAAACCTCTCCTGTTCAGAGGTCCTGGATCCAGAACAGTGACATTTCGAGCGTAATTCTCATATTTAAGCATCATGTTGACCGCGAAAAGCGACGATCCGCAACTTACGATAACATCGGCATATTTTGTGCTCGCTGATATATAGCTCTCATCATCAAGAGCCCATTTCAAAAGGCCCATTCTCCCCTGGCAGGAAGGCCCGAAGAAAACGCTCAAAAGATTAAAAATAGCTTTGCGTTTGCTGCTCCTGAACTTTATCTTTACTATGTCGAGTTCTACATTTTCCGGAGAGTAACCCTCATCAGCCCTGTACCGTTCTATCTGCCTGAACACCGCCATAGATTGTTTGAGATGTCCTTTTTTTCCGTCATCGAGCACCATTATCTTTTTGAGAGGCGTCATCTTCCATCTTTTATGCATCCACAACCACTGATCAGGGTGTTCCCTCAAATGCCCCTCAAGCAGCTCATTAAATCTCTTCATATAGGGGGTCAGGTCTTCCTCACCCTTTGCAATGAACATCTCCTCCTCAAGAAAAAGTTCATGATACTGCCCTTTAGACCTGTGTATGAATGCCGGCAGGATCCTCGCTCCCGTTCTCTCGGCTATCCGGAAGGGCCCGATAGCTATAGAAGCAGGCCGGCCGAACATCTCCACAAGTTGTCCGTTAGCACCCGCGTTCTGATCTCCCGCCATACCTACGATCTTTCCTTCGCGAAGGACACGTATCATCTTTTTGACGTCTGTGCCTTTGCGGATAACAACGTTACCCTTGGATTCTCTGATCCTGTTGACCAGCTCATACAGGCGCTTCATCTTCTGCTCGCGGCCTAGGAAATACAGAGGAAAACCCATTATCCCGGACGTGACCGCGTTCAGTTCCCAGTTGCCGAAATGGGCCGAAATGAATATCACCCCGTCGCCATTTTTGGATAATCTCTCTATCCTTTCAAGATCGTGTATCTTGACATATTTATCGATATATTTTCTGTCTATCTTAGTTATGGTTACAAGCTCGATGAACGACTGTACCATGTTCGTATATACTTTTTTGGTTATTTTCTTGAGTATGGTAATTTCTGTCTCGGGAAAGGGGGAGGTCTCGAGTTTGCGTTATCTACGGTAGCCCATGATCTGAAAGATATGTTTCTTTTCGCTTACGACAGAAAAGTAAAAAACCTTGA
>CAZUYM010000072.1:0-6939 GCA_964624805.1 uncultured Planctomycetia bacterium | reverse complement strand
CGTGACGCCACGGGAACCAAAATGTCAAAATCTCTGGGCAATGTCATAGATCCTCTGGATGTTATCAAAGAGGTAGGCAGCGATGCTCTCAGGTTCAGTATAATATCGATAACTTCGCAGGGGCAGGATGTCTTCCTCTCGCGGGATAAGTTCGATATCGGAAGGAATTTCGGCAACAAATTATGGAACGCGTCCAGATACGTACTGATGAACCTGGACGAGGATGTGCTCCGAGGGGAGATCAGCAGTGAGGCGCTGACGCTATCAGACTTGTGGATACTCAGCAGTCTTAACGATTGCGTAGACAAGGTTAACAGAAGCCTCGAGAGGTACAGGTTTAACGACGCGGCCGCGGCATTATATGAATTTATATGGCACAAATACTGCGACTGGTACCTGGAGATCTCGAAGATGGCCGAAGACAAGAAGACCACGCAGAAGGTCCTGGTAAAGGTGTTGACAAGGTCTCTGCAGCTTTTACACCCGATAATGCCTTTTATAACGGAAGAGATCTGGCAGAAAGTCCCCGGACGGGCGACGAAATGGATCATGACTTCGGAATGGCCATCAAGGGAAGAGAAGTTTGATGATCCTGAGGCCAGGGAGAATATGGAATTGATGATAGCTGTTATCAGCGCGCTCAGGAACGTGAGGGCCTTCTGGAACATCGGCCAGGCTTCAAAGGTGGACGTGATGCTGAGTGTTTCCACGCCTGAAGAAGAAAAGCTCCTGGGGGTAACAACGCCGTACATTGAACAGCTTGGACGCTGCTCGGTCAGGGAGGTCGGAAAAGATATTTCCCGCCCGGAACAGTCCGTTGCCGCTCTTGTAGGAGGGGTAAAGGTCTTTGTTCCTCTGGGCGGCGCTGTTGACCTGGACAAAGAGAGAACTCGTGTTGAGAAAAAAGTAGAAGAACTCTCCAGATACCTTTCGGGGATAGAAAAGAAACTGGCGAACAAAGTTTTTACGGACAAGGCTCCGGTAGAAGTTGTTCAGAAAGAAAAGGCCAAGCAGGAAAAGTTCCGGGCAGAGAGGGCGAACCTGCAAGAGAATCTCGCCGCGTTGCAGTAAAGCGCCTCTCCGGGTGCCGGTCTCTCCTCACGCCCAAAAATAGTTTTGGGACAACACTCACCATATAAGGCAAAAGATATCAAATGAAGAAAAGATTACAGACAATACTTGCCCACGCGGGTATAGCTTCAAGAAGGGGCGCTGTGGCTCTAATAGAGCGCGGCAAGGTCAGTGTGGACGGCCATGTCGTTAAGGAAAAAGGGTTTAGGGCGGATCCTGAAGAGAACGACATAAGGGTAGAAGGTAAGCCCCTTTCGGGTGCTGAAAAAAAATATTATTTTCTTTTTAATAAACCGGAAAACGTTATTTCTACGGTCGTAGATACGCATGACCGCAAGAAGGTAACGGATTTTTTCGGTGACGTTGACGCGCGTTTATATCCTGTCGGCAGGCTCGATAAAGATACGACAGGGCTTTTGATCCTTACGAATGACGGCGATCTCGCTCACAAATTGACCCATCCCAGGTTTGAGGTGGAGAAGGAATATTCGGCTCTCGTCGATGTTAAAGTGAGCACTGATGATATTAAGAGGATTGCGGGAGGGATAAAGATCGACGGTAAGATGACAACGCCGTGTGAAGTAGAATATGTTAAGAAGAGCGGTAAAGGGTTTTTGTACCGCGTGAAGATACATGAAGGACGTAAACGCCAGATAAGACTCATGTTCGCCGAAGTCGGGGGTAAGGTGCGAATGTTAAAAAGGCTGAAGTTCGCGGGGCTTTCTCTTCGTGGAGTTCAGGAAGGACAGCGCAGGGACCTTACGGATAGTGAGATAGCGAGACTTAAGGCGCTGTGAGTAAGATGTCAGATTTCAGATGCCAGATGACGGATATCTGCAATCTACAATCTGTAATCTGAAATCCAATTTGGGGAGATATTGGAGAAATGATGAAAGACTTAGACAAGAAACGAGTAGACGCGATAATACGGTTCGCTCTCAAGGAAGATATCTGGACAGGGGATCTTACTTCAGAGGCTGTGATAGACAGATTTTTTAAAGCGGACGCGGTTATACTGGCACGTCAAAAAGGCATTGTATGCGGCATCGATATAGTTGAGAGAATATTCGCCGCGGTGGATTACGGACTGAGATTTCGCCCGCTTGTAAAGGACGGAGAGATAATAGAAAAGGACCAGGAAATAGCTTTTGTCGAAGGTGACGCGCAGTCAATAATGAAGGGAGAGAGAACAGTTCTCAATTTTCTGGGCCTTTTGAGCGGTGTAGCCACGGCCACGAGGAAGATGGCGGACGCGGTAGAAGGTACCGGCGTGAAGATATATGATACGCGCAAGACCATACCGCTGCACAGATATTTGCAGAAATACGCGGTTACGACAGGGGGAGGTTACAATCACAGAAAAGGTCTGTGGGATATGGTCCTTATAAAGGACAATCACATAAGGGCTTTTCAGATGCAGTCAAAAAGGTCGGATCCGGCGGATATAATGAAAGAAATTATCCGGAGGTCACGGGACTCTGTTCAGAAGAATATAAAGGTGGAGATAGAGGTGGAAAGCCTCACAGAATGTGAAAGCGCGCTGGATGCCGGTCCCGATGTTATTATGCTGGACAATATGTCTCCCGAAAAAATAGCTGAAGCGGTTAAATTGCGCGTGAGTAAAGGTCTTGCGGGAAAAGTGCTTTATGAGGTCTCAGGAGGTATAACCCTTGATAATATAAGGGATTACGCTCTTGCGGGAGTCGATATTATCTCATCAGGATCCATTACCGGTTCGGTGCGTTCTGTGGATTACAGTTTGGAGATAATTCTGAAGTGACCAGCGATCAGTCATCAGTCATCAGTTCACGAGATACGAAATACGATATACGAGATACGTACAAGGCGAGCTCTATATGGATAAATTCCAAATCATTACAGATCTGAAACCCGCGGGAGATCAGCCTGAGGCTATAAAAGAGATAACAGCATCCGTAAAGAAAGGTAACGCGTTCCAGACTCTTCTTGGTGTTACCGGGAGCGGCAAGACTTTTACGATGGCGAATATAGTCGAAAATCTGAACAGGCCCACCCTGGTTATATCCCACAACAAGACGCTTGCCGCACAGCTCTATTCCGAGTTTAAAGGATTCTTTCCAAAAAACGCCATAGAATATTTTGTCAGTTATTACGATTATTATCAGCCCGAAGCGTATGTTCCACAGACAGATGTATATATAGAGAAAGACGCTTCGATAAACGAGGATATAGACAGGCTGAGACTCTCGGCTACAAGTTCGCTTTTTTCCCGCAGCGACGTTTTGATAGTCGCCAGTGTTTCCTGCATATACGGCCTCGGGTCGCCGGCCGATTATTCCACGATGCTGGTCAACGTGGCTATTTCCGATGTGATCGGCAGGGAGGAGCTTTTAAAGAAGCTGGTCGACATACAGTATGAAAGGAACAATATAGAACTCGCGAGGGGGAAGTTCCGGGTGAGAGGTGACGTTTTGGAGATATTGCCCTCGTACAAAGAGACCGCGTACAGGGTGGAGTTTTTCGGCGATGAGGTGACACGGATATCCGAGATACATCCGGTATCAGGGGACGTTATTGCGGACCTTGAAAAACTGTCAATATATCCCGCTAAACATTTTGTTACAACTGAAGAAACTATCAAAAAGGCGGTAGGGTCGATAGCGATCGAACTTACGGAGCGTCTGGCTGAACTCAGGGATGAAGGGAAACTTCTTGAGGCTCAGAGGCTCGAGACCCGGACTAAATATGATATGGACATGCTGAGTGAGCTTGGATATTGCAACGGGATAGAGAATTATTCACGGCATATATCCGCACGGCAACCGGGAAGCCGTCCCTGGTGTCTTCTGGATTATTTCGGGGATGACTTACTGGTTATAATCGATGAGTCGCATGTTACGCTGCCGCAGCTTCACGCTATGTACAACGGCGATCAGGCCCGAAAAAAGACGCTTGTAGACTACGGGTTCCGTCTGCCGTCGGCACTTGACAACAGACCTCTGAAATTTGACGAGTTTATGGATTTTGTTAAACAGATAGTTTTTGTTTCAGCGACGCCGAGTAAATATGAGATGGCAGAGAGTACTGTTGTGGCAAAACAGGTCATACGGCCTACGGGGCTTATGGATCCGCCGATTGAAGTTCGCCCCACGGAGAACCAGATATATGACCTGATGGACGAGGTTATAAAGCGTGCGGAAAAAGGGGAAAGGACTCTTGTTACTACCCTTACCAAGCGCCTGGCCGAGGAGCTCACAAGATTCCTTGCCGAACGAAAACTGCGCGTCAGGTACCTGCATTCTGAGATCAACGCTTTGGACCGCATAGAGATAATAAGGGATCTCAGGATGGGGAAATTCGACTGTCTTGTGGGAATAAATCTTCTGCGTGAGGGGTTGGACCTTCCCGAGGTATCGCTTGTGGCGGTTCTGGATGCCGATAAAGAGGGGTTCCTGAGAAGCGCGACTGCCCTTATCCAGGTAGCCGGCCGTGCCGCGAGGAACGTGAACGGCCAGGTCCTTTTGTATGCCGACAAGATAACCGGCTCGATGAAAACGGCCATAGACACTACCGAGGCGAGAAGAATAAAACAGTTTAAATTCAATGAGGATAATAATATAACGCCAAAGACGATAATTAATGCGATAAAAGACGGGATCGAGACCTATAAGAAGGCCAAGGAGATTGTGCAGGATGTGACCGGCGAGAACGAGGAAGAGTATGATATTCTTGAAGTCGTTACAGAGCTTGAACGCGAGATGGAACAGGCTGCGCGTAACCTGCAGTTCGAAAAGGCCATAGTTTACAGGGATCAGATAGACAAATTGAAAAAGATGCTGGAGAAAGAAACAGGGGCGAGAAGCAGTTCGTAGTTCGTTGTTCATTGTTTATAGATAAAAGCAGGAGGGAAATATGAAGAAGTGTCCGTTTTGCGCGGAAGAAGTGCAGAAAGAAGCAACAACCTGCGGGCATTGCGATAAAGATATAGCAAAAGAAGAGGGATCCGGTGTGGCAACAGGAGATCCCTCTAAAGTAGCGAAGACGCTGGCTATGTTGTGTCACCTGGGTACTTTCAGCGGGATAATAGTACCTTTCGGTAATTTTCTGGCACCGCTTTTGATATGGATATTTAAAAAGGAAGAGTATCCGTTTGTAGATGATCAGGGAAAAGAATCTCTGAATTTTCAGATAAGTGTGTTTTTGTACAGCATCATAGGGATCGTGCTTGCGTTTCTTATAGTAGGGCTGATCTTCCTGGTAGTCCTGGCGCTTTTCGCGATAATACAGGTCATAAAGGCGACGATGAGCGCTAATAACGGTGTTGCGTACAGGTACCCGTTCTGTATTCGAGTGATAAAATAAAAAATAAGAATTAATACCGGGTCCCGGGGACCGGGTAATCAGGGAATAGGGAATGGAGAATTGTGAATGGTAAACTGTGAACTGTAAACTGTGAACTGTGAACAGAGTAAAGGAAAAGGGAGGTGCAACGTCATTCCCGCGGAAGCGGGAATCAAAGGAAAGTAAAAATATTTTTAAGGGATCCCCGCTTAGAGGCCGAAGCCCTCTGGCATTCGGCACTTCCTCGGGGGCCTTTGCCCCTCGGTCGCATTCGGGGATGACGATTTCCACTTTTACGTTTATAACTAAATACTAAATACTGAATACTAAATACAAGAATAGCGAGCAAACATATGGAAAAGCTACACATCGGAATAATAGGTATGATAGCGGGGGTCTGCACGACCATATCGTTCGTGCCACAGGTCATAAAAATAATCAGGACAAAACATGCGAGGGATATATCTCTGGGGATGTATGTCATACTTGCCGCGGGTGTATTCCTATGGCTCATATACGGTATTTTTCTTAAAGAACTGCCGCTCATACTCGCGAATGGAGTGACCCTGGTATTATGTTGCGCGGTGATCATAATGAAGTTAACATTCAAAGGCAGGGCGGACCGGTGAAGATACTTGTGACCGGGGCGACAGGGTTTATAGGAGAGGCTGTTGCTGATCGCCTTGCGGCTGACGGACACGATGTGGTATGTTTTGTCAGGAAGACCAGCAACGCGGACGCCCTTCGGGGAAAGGGTTTCCATCTTGTAGAGGGAGATATTATCTCCCCCGAAACCCTGGCGGAGGTCTTTGAGAAAATTAAACCCGAGGCGGTTTTTCACTGTGCTGCCAGGGTATGGGACAATGATGAGGAAGGGCTTCTCAAGGATAACGGTGAAGGTACACGGAACGTGTGCGAATCGTGTTATGAACACGGGGTAAAAAGGCTAGTATACCTAAGTTCCGTAGCAGTGGTAAGCGGAAATATCGAGGTGCCGCTTACGGACGATCTTCCATATAAGGCTTCTGACGCTTATGGCAGGTCAAAGATAGAGGCAGAACGAGCGGCAATAATGTGCCGGGAAAAAGGGCTAAACGTAGCCATAATAAGGCCCTGTATCGTGTACGGAGAGGATGAACCGCACGCTTTTGACGATATCCTGAGAGCCATCTCGAAGAGACGGGTGCCCGTTCCGGACGTGCAGGGGATGGATTCAAAACTGAATCTGGTCTATCTTGGTAATGTAGTTCAGGCAGTTATGCTGGCGTTTGAAAAAGAAGAAGCTCTTGTAGGTACGTTCATGGTTGCCGACAGGGAAGTTATTACCTTGAGAAAGTTCGTAGAGATACTCTCGGACGAGGCGGGGGCGGGGAAACCGATGGTTATTCCCGGATGGCTGGCGCGCGCGGCCATGATCATACCTCCACTACGAAGAAAAGCGAATAGATATTTTAAAGACAGGGTGTATGATATATCCAGGGCGGTTGAGATCCTGGGGTATGATCCCAAAGTATCGACAGAAGAGGGACTGCGAAGAACGGTCCGTCA
>CAZUYM010000071.1:0-6996 GCA_964624805.1 uncultured Planctomycetia bacterium | reverse complement strand
GTTCAGATAGACGCGCCCGTCAAGCTGTATCTCAACCAGATGGGGCAGATTCCTCTTTTGAGCCGCAAGGAAGAGCTGGAGCTGGCACAAAAGATAACGAAAAAAGAAAAAGAGCTGAAAGACATTGTTTTCAGTATGAAAATTGGCCGGGAGCTTGCGCTTGAAGCCATAGAAGACGCGCTGGACAATGATTATAACCTGGACGATGTGCTTGATATACAGCCGGGTGCCGACCTTGCCAGGCTTGATAAGCGGAAAAGGCAGCTGATAAGGCGTATACGTATCTCTACTAAAGAGGATACGATATTCAAGCTGGTGAGCAAGATGAAGATCACCATATCTCTTGCCGAAAGGATAGCGGAGGACATAGAAAAGCCTCTTTACGAGGGCCGGAAGATACAGAACAAGATGGAAAAACTGAAAAAAGGACGCGGTAAGAAGGAATTAAAGGTCCTGCAGCCGGTGATGCGGAAGATAGTGAAGCAGCTCGGCATTCGCGCGGAGGATATACCCCGGGATTATGAGAACCTTAAAACTATCGAAACTGACTACATAAAATCAAAGAAAGAGCTGGTAGCCGCTAACCTGCGCCTGGTTGTAAGTATAGCCAAAAAATACACCAACAGGGGCCTGTCATTCCTTGACCTCATACAGGAAGGGAATATGGGCCTGATGAAAGCGGTGGATAAGTTCGAATATGAGAGAGGGTATAAGTTCAGCACATACGCTACCTGGTGGATAAGGCAGGCAATAACCCGCTCTATCGCCGACCAGTCGAGGACGATACGCATACCGGTTCACATGACGGAGACGATAAATAAGCTTGTCCGCGTCTCGAGATCGCTGGTGCAGGAAAACGGCAGGGAACCTACCCCGGAAGAAATATCCTCATCGATGAAAATACCGGTCGAGAAGGTAAGAGGCATAATTAAAATAGCCCAGCACCCGATCTCTCTTGAGACTCCTATCGGAGACGAGGGGGACACCAGTTTTGGTGATTTCATTGAGGATAAAAACGCTATATCGCCGGCCAATGCTACGGCATATGCCATGCTCAAGGAACAGATGGATGAGGTGCTCGAGACTCTGACCGACAGGGAGAGAAAGGTCCTTACCCTCAGGTTCGGCATAGGCGATGGCTATCCGCGTACTCTTGAGGAAGTGGGAAAGATCTTCAGTGTTACGAGGGAGAGGGTAAGACAGATAGAGGCGAAAGCTCTGAAGAAGCTGCGGCATCCCATAAGGGCGAAAAAACTTAAGAATTTTCTGGATATGGGATTCCCTGAATAAAATAGAGGAGAAAAATGCAGGAGATAAAGGTAGAACTTTTTATTCCCGGAGAACTCAAGGAAGAGCCGATAATCTGTACCATGATAAAGGACTTTGACGTAAGCATGAAAATAGTTGAGGCTTCTTTTTCTACGGAAAGCGGATGGGCATATCTGATACTCAAGGGGGAGAAAGCTGAAATGGACAAGGTTTTCGGCTATCTCGAGGAAAAGAGCGTAAAAGTCGAGATACGTAAATAATACACGTCTTATCCGGAGGAATGTACTATGACGCGGATAGATAAGATAGAAACAGGTAACGCTCCGGTCGCGATAGGGCCGTATTCACAGGCTGTGGCCGCGGGTGACCTGATATTCGTATCAGGGCAGATACCGCTGGATGCTGATACCGGCGGGGTCGTAGCGGGAGGCATCTCGGAGCAGGCCCTGAAGGTGATAGATAACGTGGAGAATATACTTGAATCAGCCGGATCGGGGCTGGATCGTGTGGTGAAGGTAGAGGTTTTTTTGAGTGACATGGAGGATTTTTCAAGGATGAACGAAGTTTATTCTGAAAGGTTCTCAGGTGAAGTGAAACCAGCCCGTTGCGTGGTCCAGGCCGCAAGATTGCCGAAGGATGTGCGTATCGAACTTTCCTGTATCGCCTGCCGAAGGTAAGAAAATCCACCGGTCCTTCGATATTTACCAGAGATAGTAAAATGAAAATAGTAAGAGTCTTGTATAATACAGAGGTTTACAGAGGCATCCTGGAAGGTGACGATATCAGAGTGGAAGCACCCGCAGGAAAGCCCTCGCTTCTCAGTCGAGAAGAAGTAACGTTCCTTCCCCCCGTCGAACCTTCAAAAATAGTATGTGTGGGACTTAATTACACCGACCACGCGGAAGAGTTGGGCATGGCCGTGCCGTCCGACCCGGTTATCTTTATAAAACCAGCCACCTCGATCATAGGGCCGGGAGCGACCATATATTATCCGGGATCTTCCGGGAGGGTTGATTATGAAGCTGAGCTCGGGGTTGTGATAAAGGACAGGATACGAAAAGTCCCGGCGTCCGAAGCCGCTGCCCATATAGAGGGGTATACCTGCGTGAACGATGTGACGGCGAGAGATCTTCAGACTAAAGACGTGCAGTGGACGAGGGCAAAATCTTTTGACACTTTTGCCCCCGTAGGGCCATGGGTGGAGACGGATCTTGATCCAGCGGATCTGGGGATACGGACATACCTGAACGGGGAACTGAAACAGGAGTCAAGAACTTCCAGGCTTATCTTTGATATCCCTGGATTAATAGAGTTCATTTCTGATATAATGACCCTGCTACCCGGGGATATCATCTCTACCGGGACGCCGCACGGTGTGGGGCCCATGTGTCCGGGGGACGTAGTAACCGTTGAGATAGAGGGGATAGGCTCATTGACTAACCGTGTAGAAAAGGGATAATACGAAGTGTGCAATAAAGGAATATTATGAGAGTAGTACTGCAGAGGGTCAAAGAAGCGGACGTATCGGTAAGTGGAGATGTCATATCCGCCATAAGCTGCGGTTTTGTTCTTCTGGTAGGGATATCGCGTACGGATAAAAAAGAGACGGTATCTGCCATGGCTAAGAAGATCCGGAAACTGAGGGTATTCGAGGATGAACGCGGCAAGATGAACCTGGATATATCTGAGGTAAGCGGAAACATCCTGAGCATACCGCAGTTCACTCTTCTTGGTAATACCGAGAAGGGCAACAGGCCCGGTTTTGATGATGCCGCTGACCCCTCTCTTGCGGAGAGCCTGTGGAAAGAATTTAATGAGGACCTGAGAAAAGAAGGTGTATCTGTGTATGAGGGTAGTTTTGGAGCTCATATGCAGGTAAGTCTGATGAATGACGGTCCGGTGACTTTTGTCCTGGATTCAAAGGGATGACCGGGCAAAGCCGTAACGGGAGGTGACATGGGTATTATCAAAATAGAAAGACCGGACCAGAGCAGTCTGGAGCATCTGGGAGTGGATTCCTGGCCCGTGTGGGAGAAAGAAGTCTCAAAGTTTGACTGGTCTTACGACGAGCAGGAGGTTTGTTATATACTCGAAGGGAACGCGAAGGTGGAGCCCTCAGACGGAGAGGCCGTGGAATTCGGACCGGGCGACCTGGTGACATTTCCCGCGGGTATGAACTGTGTGTGGGAGATAACAAGCGCGATAAAAAAGCACTACAAATTCGGTTAATATTGTTATACGAAGGGGAAGAGGGTTATGATCAAGGCAGTATC
Organism: uncultured Planctomycetia bacterium; assembly: GCA_964624805.1. Lineage (GTDB taxonomy): Bacteria > Omnitrophota > Gorgyraeia > Tantalellales > Tantalellaceae > Tantalella. The sequence goes on along the minus strand of CAZUYM010000071.1, from coordinate 3,454 downwards.
TATTATTTTTACGATCGTATTTTTGTTTACGGCAGGCGCCCCTCGAGTCGCGTTCGGACAGTCTATAGGCCCCACTATGAGTTTTGGCGGGGAAGTCAGTGATTCTACCGAGGAGATATGTCCGGAAGGCACCTGTAGCGTTAACATATTCATGCAGGCCATGTATAAGAAGGATTATTCTGTGATGTACGAGCTTATAGATGACAGCGGGAAGGAAGGATATTCCTTTGAGGATGCTAAATTCGATTTTCAGTTCATGGAACCCAAAGAGTACCGTATAAGCTCAGCAAGAAAAAGTGGGGATAATTTCGAGTTCTTCCTGGCTTCCGGGGAATGGAAGGATGGGGATAAAGAGCTTAAGAAAATGATCATAGATGGCAGGACCTTCAAGGTACTGATGCCCCGCAAGGGCACTTTCTTTAAGGATTCCATGTGACGCCGCAGGTGTATTCCGCTTTTCGGAAATATTATACTTGAAAAAAACAAGCGATATAGTATTCTATCTATGTCAGATCTGGATTTTCGGATCTGTACTGTACTTTTAACGTATGTATTGTAGCTAAAACTGGAGGAGAAGATGTCGAAGATCAAAAAAATAGGTATTGTAACGAGCGGAGGAGACTGCGGTGGGCTTAACGCGGTAGTAAAGGGAGCGGCAGGCATGGCCAACAACCGGGGCATGCAGTGTTACATAATACCTAACGGTTACGCGGGACTTTACAATCTGGTCGATTTTAACGAACTTACCGAGCTTACCGAGGACAGGATAGACCTGATAAACGCCACGGAGGCCGGGTCAGCGGCAGGGCATTCCCGGGTTAAGGTCAAAAAAATAGACGACAAGAATAAATACGAACGGATAAAAGAAGGGCTTAAGAAATTTGATCTGGACGCCCTGGTCATAAGCGGCGGGGATGATTCCGGGAGCGTAATGGTGGATCTTCATAAGAACGGCATAGCGTGTGTACACGTGCCCAAGACCATGGACCTTGACCTTCAGACCTATTCGGTCGGAGGCGACTCCACCATCAACAAGATATGTGTGTACGCGGACGAGCTTAAGACCACGGGAAGGACCCATAACAGGGTTATCGTGATGGAAGTGTTCGGCAGGTACGCCGGACATACCGCGTTCCGGGGAGGTATAGCTGCCGACGTGGATGCTGTCCTGATACCGGAGATACCTGTGGATTTCGACGTTCTTTATGAGCATGTAAAGACCAAGCTTACCCATCGTTTTCTTACAAGCGATGTGTTTGAAGGCACATATCTGATAGTGGTCGCTGAAGGTCTGAGAGACGCGAGCGGGGCGGAGATCGTCGACGAGAGCGCGGGAGTGGACGCGTTCGGCCACAAGAAACTTGCCGGTGCCGGAAAGTTCGTGTGTCAGGAAATAACGAAAAGATTGAAAGCGGATCCCGATATCAAGGGTTTTATGAAGGATACGCACATGTATGTTGAGAATATATTTGAGATACCTGAAGTGCGTGCGGTAGTTCCGGGGCATCTTGTACGCTGCGGATTCAGCAGCGCGTATGACGTGAACTTTGGCAAGGAGGCGGGGGCGGCCGCGGTCATCCTGCTTGAGAAGGGGATACTTGGCGTAACCATATCTGATGTCAAAGGGAAAAAGGTACGCTATATGGCGGCCGAAGACGCGATAGTTCAGAGACATGTCGATCTGGACCAGGTAAATCTTTTCGAGCAGCTTGGCACATGTTTCGGCAGAGAGGTGAAAAAGTACGATCCCGAGTTTGAGCAGATCAAGAAGTCTCCGGAGAGGTACATGTGACATGAGCACATCACTTAGCAAATGATAATGAGCTAAGTGATAAGTGCGAATGTTATCCTGAGCGAGGAAGCGAAGAGAACGAGCCGAAGGATCTGGACATAACTTGCGGAATGAAATGACGCAAGTTATAAGGTGCGAATGTTATCCTGAGCGAGAGCGAAGTCCGCCGTAGCCAGATACTATATGAATAGTTTGGCGAAGGCGGAAGCGGAAGCGAGCGAGTCGAAGGATCTAAAAGAGATTCCTCGACTCGGCTTTCAGCCTCGCTCGGAATGACAGTGTAAGCGGAGCTTTAGCGACGCAAGTTATAAAGTGCGAATGTTATCCTGAGCGAGGAAACGAAGAGAACGAGTCGAAGGATCTTAATATGAAGTATTCCAAGGCAGATAAGGGAAGGGTCTTTGTGGTCAGGTTCGACCATGGAGACGATTTTCTGGAGAAGTTGAAAGAGCTTATCGCCGAAGAAGAGATCTTCTTCTCGACCATCACTTTTCTCGGGGCCCTGGCCGGCGGTGAAATGGTGTGCGGCCCCGCGGATCTGAAAGTCCCCGCATCGCCTTTGGAGGTATCGTTCGATGATGGCAGGGAGGTCCTGGGTTGGGGGACGATAGTCTGGGACGGGAACGATGTTAAACCTCATCTTCACTCCTCCGTTGGAAAAGGGGAAGACGCGCTTGTTGGATGCCTGCGGCGAGGGTGCGAGGTATTCATAACAGTTGAGGCGGTCGTCACAGAGATCAGAGGGGTGGATATCTCAAGAGAGAAAGATCCCCGTACCGGGCACGAGATACTATCCTTCTGAAAAGTTTCTCATCCGACATAGGTTGATAGCCACAATAAAAAAATGATAACCGACGAAAAAAGAGCGTTCAAAAGAGTGCCTTTAAAATTCAAGGTACGTTTTGAATTTTGCGGCCAGCCCGGAGTTCCCGGAGGAGAATCCATCTCGGAAAACATAAGTAGTGGTGGGGTGTATTTTTTGAGTATAAAAAATATGTCGATAGGGCAGCTGATAGAATGTAAAATACAGATGCCGGGATCTGGAGGAGAAGGATGCTGGGATGCCAGGATCGTTCGATGCAATTCTCTGGTTGGACGGATGGTCGAGACGTTCGGCATCGCGGCGGAGTTTGTAAAGTCGCATGGCGATTCCGAGAGGCGTTTAGGAAAAGTGCTCAGCAGCCCAAAAAGATAAATAAAAAAAATCAAGAATATCCGTTTTTTTGGAATTTATTTTAAAAATGAAGGAATGTATTTTAAAAATCCGCACCGCCGATCTCTAAAGATATTTTTCTTTCCACTCGACAGGCCACAGCGCCGATCACAAGACTGTCTCCTGAAAGCCCGTATAAATAAGAGTTTCCGCAGTTCTGAAGATGAAAAGCGGCTGGAGTGGCACAATTTTAAAAACGAAAAAAAGAAAGCGCGTATTTTACGTAAACACTTGCCAGGAAAGTTCTAAAAAAAACCGCGTTTACTCTTGCAAATCGATAAATATAATGTATATTTTAAACAAATGTGGTGGTGTTACAAAAAAGGTTTACAGAATTATCTAAAAAGGGGGTGAAGGAAATGGTTGTGAAGAAAAAAGCAGCAAAGAAAAAGGTCGCGAAGAAAAAGGTTGCGAAGAAGAAGGTTGCGAAGAAGAAGGTCGCAAAGAAA
>CAZUYM010000070.1:0-7059 GCA_964624805.1 uncultured Planctomycetia bacterium | reverse complement strand
ATACGGGACACCTTGTCCTGGGAACACTGCATACGTCGGACAGTACTCAATCTGTAAACAGGATGGTGGATGTGTTTCCAGCTCATCAGCAGAAGCAGATAAGGGCCCAGCTGTCGTTCGTCCTGCTGGGGATATTGTCGCAACAGCTGCTTCCCTTTAAGGACAAGCCTGGCAGGATACTGGCTTCGGAGGTGCTCGTGGCCACCCCCGCTATAAGAAGCATGATACGGGACGCTAAGGAGCATCAGATATATTCCATCATACAGACGTCCCAGAGATATGGTATGCGCACGATGAACCAGTCGCTTTCGGAACTCTACAAGGAGGGTGTTATTTCGGTAGATGAGGCGCTGGCGAGGTCGGGGGATATAGAAGAGCTGGAGAAACTGATGGGATGACCGGTAAACTAAACGAAAAAGCGGGAGAAAGATAATGCCGATAAAACGCATAGGTAAGAAACTCGGGGAGATACTGGTATCCAGTGATGTCATAACGGCAGATCAACTGCAGCGCGCTTTGGATTTCCAAAGGCATGAAGGAGGCCTGCTGGGGGAGATACTTATCAAACTGGGGTACGTTAAAGAGGATGATATAGTGCATGCCCTGACGATGCAGTACGGGTTTCCGTTCCTGCCGCTTGAGCAGTACGAGTTGAAGAAAGAAATGGCAGGGGTTATCCCGGAGAATGTGGCGCGGCAGTACAGCATACTTCCCATCGACGTTATCGGCGACATGCTGACCGTGGCGATGTCAAACCCGCTTAATGAAAAGGCCATAGAGGATGTCGAGATGATGAGCAAAAAAAAGATCCACGTATTTATATGTACGGTCACCGCCATTCACGAAGCTCTGAACAACCTGTATAAACCGGCGGGCAAGTGAGAATAATATATGGCTCTTACGCTTACAAAAAAGGCATGTGATCTTCTGGTGCAGAGGAAAGTCTTGTCTGAAGAGGACTTGAATAAAGCCCGGGAAATCCATGCGCAGAGAGGCGGCAGTCTCGGGGAGATCCTGATACAGATCGGGGCTGTTAAGAAAGAGGATCTTCTCACGCTTTTCAGTCAGGAAATAGGGATCCCCCCGCTGGACCTTACCAGGCTTAAGGTCGACGAAGAGATCATCGCGCTTATCCCCAAAAGAATAGCCGCTTCGTATCACGCGCTTCCTGTATCACGGACGGGAAGACAGCTGACCGTGGCCATGGTAGATCCTCTCAATGTATTTGCCCTGGACGATCTCAAGGTCATGACCAATTTAGAAATCAGTCCTGTTATAGTGACCGAAGACGACATGAGAGACGCCATACAAAGGTATTATGAGGCTTCCGCGGATGAAGAAATAAGCGAAATAGTGGATGACATAAAAAGCGCCCAGATGGAAATGGTGTCCGGAGACGGTGACGATGAGGTCTCTTCCGGGGAACTTTTGAGGATAACAGAAGAAGCGCCGGTGGTAAAACTTACAAATATGATCGTAAGCCGCGCGGTCAAAGAGCGGGCCAGCGACATTCTCATAGAACCTATGGAGTCGAATTCCAGAGTGAGGTACCGTATAGACGGGGTGCTTGTGGAAAGGTACAATCCGCCGAGGAAGTTTCACCAGGCTCTTATATCAAGGCTCAAGGTCATGTCGGATCTTGATATAGCCGAACGCCGTTTGCCGCAGGACGGACGATTCAGGATAAAAATGGAAAACCGGAAGATTGATTTCAGGATATCAGTAGTGCCCGCAAGCTTCGGGGAGAAGGTGGCACTCAGGATACTGGATAAGGGGCAGGCAAGGATAGACCTCGACGCGCTGGGGTTCAAGGAGCGGGACATAAATAAGATGAAGGAAGTCGCAAAGAAGCCGCATGGCATGATACTCTCATGCGGGCCTACCGGATGCGGCAAGACGACCACCCTTTATTCTATATTGAAAGAGGTGGATGATCCGGGAAAGAACCTTGTGACAGTAGAAGACCCCGTCGAATATGAACTTGTGGGAATAAATCAGGTATCGATAAACAGCGATATAGGCCTGACTTTCGCAAGCTCTCTGCGGTCCATATTAAGGCAGGATCCGGACATAATCATGGTAGGTGAGATACGTGATTTTGATACGCTTGACATAGCCATAAAGTCGGCTCTGACCGGTCACCTTGTGCTCAGCACACTGCATACAAATACAGCGTCAGGCTCTATAGTAAGGATGATGAACATGGGGGTCGAACCCTTTTTGATAGCGGCGTCCGTTGAGCTGATAGCCGCGCAGCGACTTTTGAGAAAGCTCTGTACGGAGTGCAGGGAATCCTACGAGCCCACAAAAGAGATCGCTGAAAGGTACGGGCTTTTTGACGAAAAAGGGAAAAAAGCAACTATATACAGACCCGTGGGATGTAAACGGTGTTCCAATACGGGATACAGCGGCAGGATGGGGATAATGGAGTGCATAGTGCTGACGCCCCGGATAAAGGAACTTGTATTTGAACGCGCGCAGGGGAACGAGATCAAGAAACTCGCGAGAGACGAAGGTATGATAACGTTGAGAGAGAACGGCATAGAGAACGTTGTTGACGGGGTAACATCTCTCGAAGAAGTGCTGAGAACGACCATCGATGATATGGTAATGGAGTAATCAAAGTATGGGTCCGTCCATTAAAACCAGAATATTGAAAGCGCTTGAAGGCAGCGGCCTGGTCAACCTCAGGCAGCTTACGGGGGCGCTCAAGGATGCCGAGAGCAAGGGCGAGGGGGACATTATCAACCTGCTTGTTGATAAGGGGGTAATCGCTGATTCGGACCTTCTGGAGGTGCTGAGCCGCGAGTTGGGTATCCCCCCGATAGACATGACAAGGGTGACCCTGGATGCCCATACAGTAAACCTTTTGCCGGAAAAGCTTGCTCGCCGGTACGCTGTAGTGCCTCTGGCAGAGAAAAGAAAAGGCCTTACGCTTGTAGTATCCGATCCCGCGGACATCGTAGCCCTGGATGACGTTAAGACGGTAACGGGATGTGACGTCCACCTTGTCCTGTCCACGCGGAGAGAATTACAGGATGCCCTTAACTCTTTTTACGAGAATTCTGAGGAGGAAGATTTTACTTCCATAGTTCTCAATGATGAAGAGGAAACCACGGATGTCGAGGTGATCGGGAAGTCCGACGGGCAGGACCTCATGGAGATCGCCAAGCAGAGCAAAACGGCTCCTATCGTAAAGATGGTCAACCTGATAATCGGTGAAGCGCTCAAAAGACGCGCGAGCGATATTCATATCGAACCCCAGGAAAAGAATCTCAAAATAAGATACCGTATTGACGGAGAGCTTCACGATGTTTTTAATCTTCCTTCCAAGAATCAGAATTCTGTTCTCACGCGTCTTAAGATAATGTCCAATATGGATATTACGGAGAATAGGATACCGCAGGATGGAAGGTTCAGGATAAAAATGGACAAGAAAGAGGTAGATTTCAGGGTATCGGCGCTGCCGATCACATACGGGAATAAGATGGTGCTCAGAGCGTTGGATAAAAGCAATCTTTCCGTAGGCCTTGAGACTCTGGGGTTTTTGCCAGGGCCACTTGATGATTTTAAAGAAGCTTTGTCAAAACCTTTCGGGATCATCCTTGTTACCGGGCCCACAGGAAGCGGAAAATCGACGACCCTTTATTCCGTACTCAACGAGATGAATGTGCCGGAACGCAATATCATCACAGTAGAGGACCCGGTCGAGTACCAGGTTGCCGGAATAACCCAGATAGCGGTGCATTCCGAGATAGGCCTTGATTTCTCGAGCGGGTTAAGAGCTATACTCCGACAGAGCCCGGATGTCATAATGGTGGGGGAGATAAGGGATTTTGAGACCGCTGACATTGCCATAAAAGCCTCCCTGACCGGGCAGATGGTGCTGAGCACACTGCACACTAATGATTCGGTCGGGGCAATAACGCGTCTTGTGAACATGGGAATAGAGCCGTTCCTCGTGGCTTCAAGCCTTGTAATGGCATGCGCGCAAAGGCTTTTAAGGAGGATCTGTCCGCATTGCAAGACCGAGGCCGAGATACCGAAGGAAGTGATAGACGAGTTGAGAAAAAAATATCCCGAAGTCAGAGACGTAGACAAGTTTTACAAAGGAAAGGGATGTAAAAAATGTAACGATACGGGATACCGGGGGAGACTGGGTACTCTGGAGACGCTTTTGATAGACGATAAAATAAAAGAAATGATAAATTCAAAAGCCTCGGAGAACGATATCAGGGAATACATAGAAAAAAAAGGTGTAAGAAAACTGAGGGATAACGCGATGATAAAGTTCGCAAAAGGGCTTACGACACTTGAAGAGGTTATGCGCGCAACGTAGATAAGGAGACCATGGCAAAATTCGAATATACCGTAAAGGACAAGGCCGGCCGCACTATCAAAGGAGATATTGAGGCTCCCGACAAGAAACAGGCGCTGGCCAGCCTGAGGGGAAAGGGAATGCTCATACTCAAGCTCGAAGCGACCCGTAAAGGGGGGGCTCTTTTCTCTTCGTTCAAAATGGGTAAGAAGGTCAAGGTCAAGATGGATGAGCTGGTCATTTTTTCCCGGCAGCTGGCGACGATGATAGGCGCCGGTATAACTATAGTAAGCGCGCTGGATACTCTTGCCGAACAGGTGGAGAACGTGGGCTTTAAGGGCGTGCTTCAGGACGTGAGAGATTCGGTCAATACCGGATCCAGCCTGTCGGAAGCCATGGGCAAATACACAGCTGTTTTTTCGGCATTTTTTGTTAATATGGTAAGAGCCGGAGAGTCCAGTGGTATGCTGGACGATGTGCTTGAGAGAGTCGCGGCGTATATGGAGAAAACAAACTCTTTGCAGAAAAAAATAAAATCGGCGCTTATCTATCCTTCCGTGGTTATTTTTATGGCTTTCGCGATAACGCTTCTTATGATACTGAAGGTTATACCCGTTTTTAAAGATATATTTTCCGGGTTCGGCGCGGGTTTACCCGGTCCCACGCAGTTCCTTATTAATCTCTCCGACGGGATGAGAAAATATTTCCTGGTGTACTCGATAGTGATAGTTGCCCTTATAATGGTGGGCAAGTGGTATGTTAACACAGACAAAGGCAGAGCCCGCCTTGACGGGATCAAGCTCAAGCTTCCTATACTCGGGCCGATGATGAAGAAGGTCGCTATAAGCAAGTTTACCAGAACATTGAGTACCCTGGTAAAGAGCGGTGTGCCGATACTTTCGGCCCTTGAGATCGTTAGCAGGACGGCCGGGAACGTGGTCATAGAGAAAGCTGTTGATGAAGTGAGGGAAAGTGTGAGGGAGGGTGAAAGTATAGCCGCGCCGATGGAAAAAAGCGGCCTGTTTCCGCCGATAGTCACGAGAATGATAGCTGTTGGTGAAAAGAGCGGAGAGCTGGAGAACATGCTTACAAAAATAGCTGATTTTTACGATGACCAGGTTGACACCGCGGTGGACGGATTGACCAGTCTTATCGAACCCCTGGTTATAGCCTTTTTAGGAGTAGTGATCGGCGGAATAGTAATATGTATGTTCTTGCCCATATTTAAGTTATCAAGCCTCGTAGAGTTTTAGGGGACGAGACAGCGGCGAACGTAGTACTGTAAGCCTTTTAAAATATTCAAGTTATAGTTTTTAAAAGTTTTGAAATTTGCTTTTAGGTAAAAGGGAAGGTATACTTTAACTAGAGGTGTTGCGCCTGTGGCGCGAGCGCCTAAATCTGTTCTTTGAAAGGAGGTGAGAAAAATGAAGATGCGCAAAATGTTAGGTAAAAAGGGCTTTACGCTTGTCGAAATCATGATAGTTGTTGCAATTATAGGTCTGTTAGCTGCTATAGCCATACCGAACTTCATGAGAGCCCGTGAAAGAGCGCAGACGAACGCTTGTATCGCCAACCTGAAGCAGGTTGACGGAGCGAAGACTCTGCGAGCTTTGGATGCTAACCTGTCGACGGGAGGTACTGTCGTGATGACGGATCTCGTGACGGCTTATATCAAAGCCACCCCGAGTTGTCCGGCAGGAGGTACTTATACGATTGGAGATGTAGGTACCGCTCCGACGTGTGACGTTACAGGTCACGTGCTTCCGTAATAGGGTTGCTCGACAAGTCTAAAGGAGTGAGGGGGCGGTCGGAAAAGATCGTCCCCTTTCTTTTTATCCCTGCTATCCGCGTATACTTCTTCTTACCTTTTTTCTTTGTATCAGATATGTTAAAATGTGACGGGCCTGCATTCGTAGGTTGTATTTTTAGGGGGATACAGCTATGAATAAAAAAGGTTTCACGATAATTGAGATAATGATCGCAGTGGGGATCATAGGATTGCTTGTAGGCATCGCGATGCCTCAGTTCATAAAAGTACGAATGAGTTCGAGGGAGAATATCTGTATAGCCAACCTGCGTCAGATAGATAAAGCAAAAGACATGTGGGCGGTATGGGAGGGGAAACAGACAGCGGATGAACCGATATGGGAAGATCTTGTCCCGGATTATATAGAGAAAAAACCGGCATGTCCCGCCGGAGGGACGTATATGATAGCAAGTGTTGATACAAACCCGTCCTGCAGTGTTAAAAACCACAGTATCAGTGATTGATGAGAGAAAATGGATCTGAGTGAGACTAAAAAAAATTTTCTGATAGTTCTACTTCTTTTCGCGGCGTGCGCGGTCTGTTACGGGGCCGTTTCAAACGCGGGGTTCATTTGGGATGATGAATTTATAGTCAGGCTGAACCCCCTTATTCGCGCGCCGCTTCTTTCTTTTCAGATATTCAAACAGGACATTATCAATTCAGGATTCACTTATACTATTTACTACAGACCCGTACAGATACTGAGCTATGCTCTGGACTACCGGGTGTGGGGGCTTGATCCGTCGGGCTTCCACATAACCAGCGTTCTTCTGCATTTTTTTAACGGGATACTTGTTTTCGCCCTGACAATGAAGCTTACGGAGGACAAACCGGTATCTTTTTTAACCGCTCTTTTTTTTGTTATTCATCCTTTGCATGCCGGAGCCGTTTCGTATATATCAAGCCGGACGGATCTCTTATTCTTCTTATTTGG
>CAZUYM010000069.1:0-7084 GCA_964624805.1 uncultured Planctomycetia bacterium | reverse complement strand
TCACAGCGCCTATGCCGGATGATATGAGGGCGTTTATAAAGAAGATCAGGGCCGCGCAGTTGTGAACAGGAAACTGTAAACGGTGAACATTAAAAGGTGAACGTCATTCCCGCGGAAGCGGGAATCGAAAACGTCATCCCGGAATCCGCGGTAGCGGATATCCGGGATCAAATGAAAGTAATATTTTTATTGGATCCCCGCTTTCGCGGGGATGACGGTTTCTCTGGTACACGATACTTAGCATTCTGGAATATAGCGTACGGATATGATAGAATATCGCCAAAGGATACAGGACCATGGATTGGAAGATAAAAAAAGCGAAGAGTGGATTGAAGGGCGAGGTAATTGTTCCGCCGGATAAAAGCATCTCTCATCGGGCCGTTATGTTCGGCTCTCTTGCGGGGGGTCCCTGCCGCGTGAGCAATTTTCTTTTCGGCGAAGACTGCCTGCGGACTGTAGATGCTTTTCGCGCTATGGGTGTCGAGATTAGAGAGGCGGACGGAGGTCTGACCGTCGAGGGCAGAGGACTTAAGGGGCTCACGCCTCCCGAAGGAGACCTTTATCTGGGAAATTCCGGAACAACCATGCGTATTATATCCGGGATTCTCGCTGGGCAGGATTTTGCGGTTAAACTTACCGGAGATGAGTCTCTTTCCTCAAGACCGATGCGTCGCGTAACCGAACCCCTGAAAAAGATGGGATCTAAAATAGACACCCTCAATGGGAATTTTCCGCCTATAAGAATTGATCCTGCGGGAGCTCCGTTAAAATCTATAGATTACACTACTCCCGTTGCCAGCGCGCAGGTCAAGTCATGTGTTCTTGCCGCGGGGATGTACGCCGAAGGCGAGACTTCGGTCACAGAACCCTTTCAATCCAGGGATCACACCGAACGTATGCTGGAATACCTTTCGGCAGATATCGAGAGAGACGGGCTTACAACACGCGTAAAAGGGTTTAAGGAACTGGAAGCCAGGGACATAGCAGTTCCGGGAGATATTTCAAGCGCCGCGTTCTTCATTGTAGGGGCTCTCCTGGTAGAAGGATCCGATATCGTACTTAAGAACGTAGGCCTTAATGCCACTCGTGACGGGATCATAAAAGTGCTCAAAAGGATGGGGGCGGATATTGAGGTTCTTGCTGTTCGGGGAGATGTAGAGCCGGAGGGAGATATTAGAGTAAAGTCTTCGACCCTGAAGGGGACTGTCATAGAAGCGGAAGAGATCCCTCTTCTTGTAGACGAAGTGCCCGTTCTTATTATAGCCGCAGCGATGGCGGATGGTCGGACAGAGATACGTGGCATTTCCGAGCTTAAGGTAAAAGAGACCGACCGAGTCAAAAGTATGAGGGAGAACCTCTTAAAGCTTGGTGTGGAAATTTGTGAAGAGGGAGGAGAACTCGTGCTTCATGGCGGGGCAGGGATGTTCGCGTCCGCGGAGCTTGAAAGCTTTGGGGACCATCGCATCGCGATGAGCATGGCTATAGCAGCCCTGGTTTCCGATAGCGAATGTATAGTAAAGGATACGGGATGCGCGGATACCTCTTATCCGGGGTTCTTAGAGGACCTTAAAACCCTTGCAGGCTGAGCGGGACGGACTGGGGGCGCCAGCATTAAGAGTATGTACTCATAATAAGTCTTTATTCCTTGCTTTTGAACGTAAAATTGCCGATCTGCCGTATAAAAATTGTTTGACAAAGATATCCTATTCTGTTACTATTTTTAGAACTTTAACATATATATATAAAGAACTCACCATTCAAAAAACAAAACAAAAATAAAGAACAAAACTATGATACGCCAGCAGTTATTAAAAATATTAGATAATATCCTCGGAATGTTCTCAAGTGATATGGGGATAGATCTGGGTACCGCGTCAACCCTCGTTTACCTGAAGAACGAAGGGATCGTTCTGTGTGAACCGTCAGTGGTCGCTATCGAAGCGGGCACATCGAATGTCCTGGCCGTGGGCGAAGAAGCTAAACGTATGCTTGGCAGGACTCCGGGTAACATCATAGCAATAAGACCCATGCGGGACGGTGTTATCGCGGATTTTGAGATAACAGAGGCCATGCTCAGATACTTCATTAAGAAAGTTCATAATTCCCGCAGGCTGGTGCGACCCAGGGTCGTTATAGCTATTCCGTCAGGTATCACAGAAGTCGAGAAACGGGCTGTCAAGGATTCGGCGCTTCACGCGGGTGCCAGAGAAGTGTACATGATAGAGGAACCGGTAGCCGCTTCGATAGGAGTAGGGCTGCCCATACAGGAACCGTCTGGAAACATGATCATAGACATAGGCGGAGGCACCACAGAGATGGCTGTCATATCTCTGGCGGGTGTGGTATTTTCAAAATCCATACGTGTCGGTGGAGATGAGATGGACGCCTCTATAATCAATTATCTCAAGAGGACCTACAATCTGATGATAGGAGAGCGTACGGCGGAAGAGATAAAAATAAGGATAGGGTCGAGCTATCCCCTCGAAGAAGAGTTGACGATGGACGTAAGAGGCCGAGATCTGGTAGCGGGTCTGCCTAAGATGATAAATGTGACGAGCGAAGAGATACGTGAAGCGCTTTGCGAACCGATAGCGCAGATCGTGGAAGCCACAAGGATAACCCTCGAAAGGACCCCGCCGGAACTGTCAGCGGACCTTATAGAGAAAGGTGTGATCCTCGCCGGCGGAGGGGCTCTTCTCCGGGGACTGGATAAGCTTATTTCGGAAGAAACAGGGTTGCCGGTTCACGTGGCGGATGATCCGCTTACGGCTGTGGCGCTCGGAACCGGAAAAGTATTGAGTGAACTGCGGTATCTGAAAAGACTGACAGTCGCTCCCAAACTACAGAAATAAAATTAGCTGTTCGATGTGCCTAGAATCCTTATCAAAAACAGAACTTGGATAGTTGTAATCCTCATCGCCTTAACGGCGTCTATTATATTTTTTATTCCATCCCTTTCATCAGGTATCCACAATATTTCCGTAAAAGCTATTTTGTCACCGTCCAGGCTGTTCTCTGGGGTCGGTGACTATTTCAGAAGCAAACAGAAGCTTATGGATGACAATCGTCTGCTCAAGAGCAGTGTTGGCGAGCTTACACTAGAAGCCGAACAGCTTAAGGAACTGCGCAAGGAGAACCAGAGACTGCGGGCGCTCTTGAGTTTCGAGGAAAAGGCGCAGTTTGACGCGGTTTCGGCTGAGATTATAGCGAGGAATCCCAACGATTGGATCGGTTCATTCATAATAGACAAAGGGACGGCTGACGGCGTGGAAAAAGGCGCGGCAGTGTGTTCGGCGGAAGGATTGCTCGGAAAGGTTGTGGAGTCGGAAGAGAGTTCAAGCTCTGTGATGCTTATAACCCACCCAAGTTTTAAGTCCGGGGGCATGCTGAAAAATACCCGTGTTCACGGCATAATTACAGGCGCGGGAAAAGGTACGTGCAGGATGCTTTATCTCCCGCTTGATGCCGAGATCAAAGAAGGAGAGATAGTCATATCTTCGGGCTTCAGCCGGTCTTTTCCCAAAGGAATCACGATAGGCAGTATAGAATCTGTCGGGAAAAGCAGGACAGGTTTGTATCAATACGCTGTAGTCAGGCCCTCCGCCAATTCTTTCGACCAGGAAGAAGTGCTGTGCTTAAGATGAAAAGGTATCTGTATCTTTTAGTGGCTCTGGTGATATCAGTCATGCTCCAGGTGGCTTTTGTCGGACATCTGGGATGGATGCCTGACCTGATACTTCTTGTGGTTATCTTTATGGGGATATTTTCTGGTCCCCTTTCTGGAGCGGCAACCGGATTGGTAGCGGGGGTGCTCAGGGGATTTTTTTCTCCGGAAACATTTGTTGTGGATATTTTTCTTTTTCCCGCCCTGGGGGCGGCAGCATCGATGGTGTCAAGCCTGTTTTACAAGCAGAACCCGGCTGCCCAGATCTTTATAACCGCCCTGGGCATCGTCGCGGTGATCTCGGTCCATACATTGTCACTGAACTTCTTAAGCGGCAATAACGTAAGTATTTATTCTGTGCTGGCGGGCAGCTGGAAACAGCTGGTAGTGACTGTGTGCGTTTCACCGTTTGTCTTTATTCTGCTGAAAGAATTTATGTATCCTGAAGAGTAACCTGTAAAGGTATTATGCGTATACGCGTTTACACCCTGATACTGGCATTTTGTATGATCGTTCTGGTGGGCAGTCTTTGCCGGACACAGCTTTTCATGTACGAAAGGTTCAGGACGATGTCGGAAGGGAACAGGCTTAAGGTAGTTCCCTTGATGGCACCGAGAGGGACCATCTTCGATGCCAACGGTAAAGCCCTGGTTAAAGATGTCCTGAGCTTTAACGTGTCGGTCATATACAGCAGGATAAATAATATCGAGACTTTGGCGGAAGAAGTAAGCCTCCTTTTGGATACTCCGAGTGAAGAACTCATTGAAAAGATCAAAAAAGGACGCAGGCAGTCCTACAGGCCCGTAACCATTGCCTCTGATGTTGGGGTAGAGAACGCTATTCGTATCGAAGAGGCGGGAATGGACCATCCTGGACTCCTGCTGGAAGTCTCCGCCAAAAGAGAATATATTTACGGGACGACAGCAGCGAACATAATAGGATACCTTGGGCTTCTAAACAGGTCTGAATTCAACAGACTAAAGCATTACGGATACCGGCTTAACGACCTCGTGGGCAGGGATGGCATAGAGAAACAGTATGATGATTATCTCAGAGGCTCCCATGGCGGAAAGCAGGTAGAGGTGGATTACAGGGGCCGGGAAGCAATGACGCTGGGCCTCAAGGAACCGGTTCCGGGTAAAGATGTGCAGTTGACCATAGATCTGGGTCTTCAGGAATTTTGCGATGGACTTTTGTCAGATAAACGCGGTTCGATAGTAGTGATGGACCCTTATACGGGAGCCGTGCTGGCAATGGCAAGTTCTCCGACGTATGACCCTGCAATTTTTATAGAGTCCAGAAGAGGAGACGAAATAAAACAGATCCTTCAGGATAAGGAATATCCGCTCCTGAACAGGGCGATAACAGGGGCGTATCCTCCCGGGTCGGTATTCAAGGTGGTCGTGGCGACAGCGGCTCTGGAGAAAGGCGTTATCACGCCGGATACAGTTTTTTTCTGTCCCGGCAGCCTGAAACTGGGCAGTAGGACTTTTCATTGCTGGAAAAAAGATGGGCATGGAGAGCAGAGTCTGCGTGAGGCGATAAAAAATTCGTGCAATGTGTTTTTCTGGCGGTTGGGGATATTGCTCGGGGTCGACAATATAGCGAAATACTCGAAAAAGTTCGGCGTGGGCGAGAGAACGGGTATTGATATTCCAGGAGAAGTGCCGGGAAATCTGCCGTCATCGGAATGGAAAAAGAAAAGGTTCAACGAAAAGTGGTACAAGGGAGAGACCCTGAATTATGCTGTGGGACAGGGTTATCTCATTACTTCTCCTTTGCAGGTGGCGAGGATAATGTCGGTTTTTGCCAACGGAGGAACTCTGGTTACCCCGTATTTAGTAAGTGAGGTCGGAGGCATACCTGTGGCAGCCGAGGACAAAGTAAAGCTGGATATATCCCCGGAGACGATCGGGATAGTAAGAGAAGGATTGGAAAAAGTCGTCAATGACCGAAGGGGAACCGGCATGAAAGCCAAACTTAAAGACGTTGTCGTCGCGGGTAAGACGGGGACGGCACAGACGTCCAGGGAGAAAAATCATGGATGGTTTGCCGGTTTCGCTCCGTTTGAAGATCCCCGAGTAACGGTAGTGATATTCGATGAATACGGCGGTAAAGGCGGTTATTACGCCGCGGGCACGGCAGGCAAGGTGATTCAGAAGGCATACGAGTTGGGGCTGCTGGGGAGCAGGGAACAGTAAACTGTAAACTGTGAACAGGTACTAGAAAAAAATCGGGCAACTGAATACTGAATACAAAATACTAAATACTGAAAAGCGATCTGATTATGATTTTTTCACGAAGAGGAATTCTGGATAAAGTTATGCTATCAACGGTCATACTGATAGCTCTCTGCAGTATCCTTTTCGCCTACAGTGCCACTCTTGACAGGGGAGCCGAGGGGGGAGACCTCAGTTCGCTGGTAATGCGGCAGGGCATCTGGATCATTGTCGGATTTGTATTTCTTTTTCTGATAGCGAACTCGAATTATCTAAAGATCCTTAATTTCGCGTATCTTCTGTATGCCCTCAACCTTGCCGCGCTTTTGTTTCTTTTGTTTTTCGGAGGCGAACGTTACGGAGCAAGACGATGGATCGCCGTGGGGCCGGTATCCTTGCAGCCTTCGGAGTTTGTAAAGATAACAGTTATCCTGGCCCTCGCGGCTTTTGTCGGTGAGAGGCGCGAAAAGATGAGAAGCCTAAAAACATATCTCGGCGCGATCCTTATAGTAATGCCCGCGGCAGGGCTTATATTTTTGCAGCCTGACCTGGGAACCGCCCTGGTTCTGGCGCCCATACTGTTTTCAATTTTGTACATATGCGGAGCCAAAATAAGGTACATGTTCCTTACGGTGGTAGCTGTAGTAGCCAGCATGCCTGTTTTCTGGGGGCTTCTTAAAGACTATCAGAAGAGCAGGCTCATGGTCTTTATAAATCCTAATATCGACCCGCTGGGCGCGGGGTACACGATAATACAGTCAAAGATAGCTATAGGGTCGGGAGGACTTTTCGGTAAAGGGTGGCTTAACGGGACACAGAGCTATCTCAAGTTTCTGCCGGAAAGACATACAGACTTTATTTTTTCGGTCATAGGGGAGGAGTGGGGATTTCTCGGCGCGATATTTCTTATAAGCCTCTTCGCGGTGCTGATAGCCCGGGGGATAAGGGCTATTGACGCGGCGGATAACATATACGGCAGAGCCATCGCGACCGGGGTGGTCACTCTTATAGCTTTCCAGATATTCGTAAATATCTCAATGACAATAGGCATAATGCCTGTTGTAGGTCTGCCGCTTCCAATGATAAGTTACGGAGGTTCCAATACTATCGCGACCCTTATCGGTATCGGTTTTATTCTCAGTATCGGACGGCAGGCGGTGAGGTAGGGCAGGGTACCGGGATATTAGGAAATCGGGAGATC
>CAZUYM010000068.1:0-7206 GCA_964624805.1 uncultured Planctomycetia bacterium | reverse complement strand
ACGGCTATCGAATCGTCTATCGTTAAAGGGTGGCGGCTACAGCCCCAACCGTAAAACCTCCAACGATTCCAAAGACGCAACCGATTAACGGTTGACGTGTTACTAAATACTGAATACTAAATACTAAATACTGAATACTGCATACTAAATACTAAAATTATGGAACCCATTTTAAATATACGAAACTTAACCGTCACCATCGCGGGCCGCCGGGTTGTCGATGATGTAAGTCTTGAACTTTATCCCGGGAAAGTGACCGCGATCGTAGGGGAGTCAGGCAGCGGCAAGACATTGACGGCTTTAAGTCTCCTGGACCTGTTGCCGCAGTCGTCAGTAAAGGAAAAGGGAGAAGTGTTCTTCAGGGGGAAAGATATTTTCTCCCTTGAAAAAGAAGAGATGAGGCAGCTCCGGGGGAAGCACATCGCTATGGTTTTTCAGGAACCATTTACGGCCCTTAACCCCGTAATGCGGATCTCTGAACAGATATCGGAATCCATAGTTACTCACGAGAAAACCGCGTCGGCAAAAGTATCCGCAAGAGTAAAAGATCTTTTAGATATGGTCAAACTTGGCCCCGAGATACTCAAAAAGTACCCGCATGAACTTTCCGGAGGTATGCGCCAGAGGGTTGTTATGGCGATAGCGCTGGCATGTGGCCCGGAGGTACTTATACTTGATGAGCCTACGACCGCGTTGGACGTCTCCATACAAAAGGATATACTGGACCTCGTAATGCGCATACAGCAAGAGAGACAGTTCAGTATTTTGTTTATCACGCATGATTTTTCGATAGTTAACCTGCTTGCTGATGAAGTATGTGTGATGAAAGAAGGAAAGATAGTTGAAAAAGGAGAAAAAGATAATGTCCTGCGGAAGCCACAACACGAATATACGCGTAAACTGATAGATTGCATACCGCGCCTCGGAGACAAGAGGGAACGGTTGCCGGGATAGGGGGAGATGGTACCGGGTACCGAGTCCCGGGTATCGGGATATCAGGGGATGGGGGACTAGGTGATCAGGATATTGGGATATCAGGGACAAATATTCGGTTTACGTTGGAGGGTGGCGTCTATCGAAAATGTCTATCGTTAAATGGTGGCGGTTCAGCCGCAACCGTAAACCCTTTGACGATTCCATTAACGCAACCGATTAACGAGATATAACATGAATACTATGATAAGATTTGAGGATGTAAAAAAATACTTTTCTGAAAAGGGCGGTTTCCTGTCGCAGGGGAAGGACGTAGTTAAAGCCGTGGACGGAGTGACCTTTTCAGTGGAGAAGGGTACGACTTTCGGTCTTGTGGGCGAATCCGGGTCGGGAAAGTCCACCGTAGCTAAGGTCGCGGTAGGGATATTGTCCCCGGATTCAGGAACGATAGAGATGAAAAGCGACTGTGATATAGTTTTTCAGGACCCTTATAGCTCGCTTAATCCGCGCATGAAGGTAAAAGAGATCATAGGAGAGGTGTTATATGTGCGAGGCAAGAAAAAAAATATCATAGACGGAAGGATAAGCGAAGTGCTTTCGATGGTACGGCTGGATGAAGGGTTGGCTAAGGATAAATATCCTCATCAGTTCTCCGGAGGAGAAAGGCAGAGAATAGCTATAGCGAGAGCTTTGGTCACCGAGCCGGCGATCCTTGTCCTTGACGAACCAGTATCGAGCCTGGATGTATCTATACAGGCCGGAGTCCTAAATCTTCTCAAAGACCTGCAGGAGGAATTGTCTCTTACGTATCTTTTTATATCACATGATCTCAGAGTGGTTGAATTCATGTCGGATTTTGTAGGAGTGATGAAGTCCGGAAAACTCGTCGAGATCGCTTCCCGTGAGGAGATCTATTCCTCGCCGAAAGATGAGTACACGCGTCACTTGCTCGCGTCGATACCGAAGCTGTAGGATCTAGTCCACAGACCACCACGTTAGTATTCAGTATATAGTATTCAGTATTTAGTTTTTGCTCGCTATTTTTTTAGCGCCTCCAATTCAGGGACGTTTGTCATTTTAAAGCTAGGCCTGTCCTAATTTTGTGCCTGGACCTGTCCCCTGATCACTGATGACTGGTCACTGATGACTGATAAAAATGCCTACCATGTTAAAGAATAGAAAGGAAGCAGCGAAAAAAATCACCTGATATCCATTGCTTTTAGAAAGAAAATCTGGTAATATAACGCTTCAGATTTTATATCCAAGAAAATATGTTTAATTTTACATGGTTATAAGGAGTCCTTATGGGATATACAGTTACCGAAAAAATACTGCTTGCTCACGCTAAAGGGGTCAAGGAAATAGCGCCCGGAGATTTTATAAGGGCAAAGATCGACCTTTGTCTGGGTAATGATATTACAAGTCCTATAGCTATCCGGGAGTTCCGTGAACTTGGCAAAAAGAAGGTATTCAACCAGAAAAGGGTTGTTTTGGTGCCGGATCACTTTCTTCCCGCGAAAGATATGAAAAGCGCGAATCAGGCGCATTCCCTGAAAGAGTTCGCCGAGGAGTTCGGGATAACCAACTATTTTGAACTTGGCGAGATGGGCGTAGAGCACGCTTTGCTCCCCGAAAGAGGTTTGATACTGCCCGGAGACCTGGTGATAGGCGCGGATTCCCACACATGTACTCACGGTGCTCTGGGAGCTTTTGCTACCGGGATGGGCAGCACGGATCTTGCTTACGCGATGGCTTTTGGTGAGTGCTGGCTTAAGGTACCGGAGACCATACAGATACGTTTTACGGGCAAACCCAGGAAATGGGTAGGCGGCAAGGACCTTATTCTTCACGTTATCGCCGATCTCGGGGTGTCCGGCGCTTTGTACAAGTCGCTTGAATTTACGGGAGACACAATAGAGAACCTTCCCATGGACGACAGGTTCACCATGTGCAACATGGCTATCGAAGCTGGGGCGAAGAACGGAATAATACAGGCAGACAATATCACCGAGAAATATGTAAGAGCAGCTGTCAGAAAATACAAGCAGGCAAGAAAGACCTTTAAAACCGTTAAGAGCGATAAGGACGCGAATTACTCTGAAGTGCGGGAATACAATATTTCCAAGCTTGAGCCGATAGTCGCCGCGCCTCATCTTCCTTCGAACGGGAAACCGGTAAGCGAGCTGAAGAATATCAAAGTGGACCAGGTCGTTATAGGTTCGTGCACAAACGGCAGGATAAGTGACCTTAAGCAGGCCGCGGCCGTTCTTAAGAACAAGAAAGTAGCGCCTGATGTGAGGCTGGTCGTGATACCTGCGACGCAGGCTATCTATCTGGAAGCTGTAAAGGAAGGATACGCGGAGACCATAGTGAAATCAGGCGGTGTTTTCTGCACACCGAGCTGCGGTCCGTGCCTTGGCGGGCATATGGGTATATTACACGAGGGAGAGGTCGCGATATCCACCACTAACAGAAATTTTGTAGGAAGGATGGGGCATCCTAAGAGTTTTCTTTATCTGTCCAATCCGGCAATAGCCGCGGCGAGCGCGGTCAAGGGAAAGATATCTCACCCGGCGGATCTGTGATCTGACGGCATAGAAAGGAATAAAAATGAAACTGAAGGGGAAAGTACATAAGTTCGGCAATGATGTGAATACCGACGAGATAATACCGGCGAGGTACCTGAATACTTCCGACCCGGCGGAACTGGCTCTGTATTGCATGGAAGACGCCGATGCTGATTTTATGAAAAAAGCGAAAAAAGGCGATATCATCGTGGCGGGAGAGAATTTCGGCTGCGGGTCCTCAAGGGAGCACGCGCCGATATCTATCAAAGCGGCCGGGATATCATGTGTCATCGCTGAAAGTTTCGCCAGGATATTTTACAGGAACTGTATCAACATAGGACTTCCGATATTTACCAGCGTCGAGGCGGCAAAAGACCTCAAAACCGGTGATGTGGCTGAAGTCGACGCGAATAAAGGGGAGATCAGAAAAGCGGGACGGAAAAAGGCTTATTCATCCGAAGTATTTCCGAAATTTATTAAAGAGATCATCAGCACCGGGGGGCTGATGGCATACGCAAGAAAGAAAGAGCAGGAGGGATAATGTACAAGATAGCTGTTTTACCTGGAGATGGAACGGGACCGGAAGTAGTCGATGAAGGTTTGAAGGTCCTTGATGCTGTAGCGGAGAAAAAAGGAATAAAATTCGAAAAGGTGCATTATGACCTTGGAGGGGAAAGATATAAAAAGACAGGCGAGATATTGCCGGACAGCGTTCTTGCGGAGCTCAGGACAGTGGACGCGATATTTCTCGGTGCCATAGGCCACCCCGATGTGAAACCCGGGATATTGGAGAAGGGCCTGCTTCTGGCGCTCAGATTCGCGCTGGATCAGTACATCAACCTGAGGCCGGTAAAACTTTATCCGGGCGTGGAGACACCGCTTAAGGATAAGGGGCCGGAGGATATTGATTTCGTAGTCGTTCGAGAGAACACAGAAGGCCTGTATTCCGGTACCGGCGGGTTCCTGAAGAAAGGGACGCCTGATGAGGTGGCCATACAGACTTCAGTGAACACGCGCAAGGGCGCCGAGAGATGCCTCAAGTATGCTTTTGAATACACAAAAAAGCGCAATAAGGACAAGACATTGATGCTTGTAGGTAAGACTAATGTTCTGACATACGCGTTCGACATGTGGGAACGCGCTTTTAACGAGCTGGGCGAAAGCGAATACACAGATATAAAAAGAGATTACGCGCATGTTGACGCTACATGTATGTGGATGGTGAAGAACCCGGAATGGTTTGATGTCCTTGTGACTGACAATATGTTCGGCGATATCATCACCGATCTTGGCGCGATGATACAGGGCGGCATGGGTATCGCGGCCGGCGGGAACATAAATCCCGAAGGTGTATCGATGTTCGAGCCCATAGGCGGTTCTGCTCCTAAATATACCGGTCAGAACGTGATCAATCCTCTGGCGGCAATATGCGCCGGAGGCATGATGCTTGAGACACTCGGAGAGCAGGAAGCCGCGGATATGATCGAAAAAGCTGTTATGAAAGTGACCGCAACTAAACTTAAAAGTCTGTCTGCCGGCAAGATGGGTTATTCCACAAGTGAAGTGGGCGACCTGGTAGTGGGCGCGTTATAAAACACGGGGATAATAACATGAAAAAGAAGGAAAAATACAACGTAGCCGTCATGGGCGCTACCGGGGCGGTCGGCACCCAGTTTCTTGAGATACTCGCAGAGAGGAATTTTCCGATCGACGAGATAAAATTTCTTGCCAGCGAGAGGTCTAAGGATAAGAAGCTGATATTTCGCGGCGAAGAGCATAAGGTCAGCGTTCTCAATGAGAACTCTTTCGGAGGCATGGACATAGTGCTTTCTTCAGCCGGGGCGACCAGGAGCAAAGAGTTCCTGCCCCACGCTGTCAAAGCCGGTGCGGTCTGTGTGGATAACTCCAGCGCGTATCGTATGGATGATGAGGTTCCGCTGGTAGTGCCGGAAGTCAACCCGCAAGCCATCAATAAGCATAAAGGTATAATCGCTAATCCCAACTGTTCGACCATACAGATGGTACTGCCTCTTGAAGCTATAAGGAGGAAGACACCGCTTAAAAGGATAGTTGTGAGCACTTTTCAGTCGGTATCCGGAGCGGGACAGGGCAACATACTCGAGATGGAAAGCCAGGTCATGTATCTCAGCAAGAAGGATTCCCATCACGGCGTGGGGGAACATACGGTACCCGAGGGTATGATAGATAAATTCCAGCATCAGATAGCGTACAATGTTATTCCGCATATCGATGTCTTTTTGGATAACTTCTACACCAAAGAAGAGATGAAAATGGTGCGAGAGACCCAGAAGATCATGGGACTGCCAGGACTCGCTGTAACCGCTACCTGCGTGAGGGTGCCTGTCTATTACGCTCATTCCGAAAGCGTTAATATCGAGACAGAGGATAAGGTGACGAGGGAAGAAGCAATAAGTCTTATGCGGGAGTTTGAGGGCATAACCGTTATTGACGAGCCTTCCTCAGGGGAATATCCGATGCCGATAGATACCGAAGGAAAAGATGACGTTTACGTGGGCCGGGTAAGAGAAGACGAGTCCATCGCCAACGGATTGAATATGTGGGTGGTCGCTGATAATCTCAGAAAAGGCGCCGCTCTTAACGCGATCCAGATCGCGGAGAAACTGATACAGCAATAGTTTTAAGATTACAGATTACAGATGTCAGATTTTAGATATCTGCAATCTGTTGTCTGCCATCTGACATCTAATATTCGTTTTCTTCCGCTTAACCACTATGCGCAATATCAAACTGACCATATCCTATGACGGTGCCGCCTATAAAGGATGGCAGCTCCAGAAAAACGGGGCTACCGTTCAGGGTAAACTGGAAAAGGCTATAAAAAAAGTCCTGGGAAAAGAACACAGGGTGCATGGCGCGAGCCGTACGGATTCGGGTGTTCACGCGAAAGGCCAGGTGGCTCACTTTAAGACGGCTTCTTCCATACCTGTAGAAAAAATATCACCGGCACTCAATGCCGCTCTCCCTGACGACATAGTCGTTAAAAAAACTGAAGAAGTCTCAGACAAATTCCATTCAAGGTTCGACGCCAGGAGTAAACTCTACAGATACAATATGCTCAGTTCCAGGCAGCGTGATCCTTTCGAAGAAAAATACGCATGGCGAATTCCCTATAAGCTCAACCTTACCCGGATGAGGAAAGAAGCAGCCGAGCTTGTCGGCCGGCATGATTTCAAGTCTTTTCAGGCAAGTGATAACAGAGAAAGACCCTCGGTAAGGAAGATCTCAATGATCAAGCTGCGCAAAAAAGGAAAGATGATAACCCTTGATATAGAAGGGGATGGCTTTCTTTACAATATGGTGCGCAATATTACCGGCACGCTCGTCGATATCGGCAGGGGATACCTTCCTCCCGGAAGTATGAAAGAGATCCTCGAGATCAGAGACCGCCGAAAGGCGGGTCCCACGGCCCCGGCGAAGGGGCTGTTTCTTCTCGAAGTAAAGTACTAGGCAGTACTGAGTACCGAGTACCGAGTACCGGGTATCGACTCGGTACCCAGGACCCGGTACCATTAGCATCTGATCCCTGGCGACCATTCCCGATTCTCTATTCCCAGTTCACAGTTCACCGTTTACAGTTCCCAACTAGGCGATCTAAGTCCAACTACTAAATATCTTTGAATTTACTTGACAAGTATTAAATTTTGTAATATACTTGTCATATACT
>CAZUYM010000067.1:0-7218 GCA_964624805.1 uncultured Planctomycetia bacterium | reverse complement strand
CCCCATTCCCCATTCCCCATTCCCTATTCCCCCCATTTGCTCCTACATGTTCCTTATGATATAATTACGAATCATGTTAAACTTCCTCAAAGTGATATTCCTTCTATTCATACTGGCAGCTTTCGCGGCGTCAGTATTCTTCCAGCTAAACTATGACAGAATTCATGAAGAAATTAGAACTCGGTTTTCCTCGGAACTATCAGAACTGTCTGGGTATTTGATCTCCGTGGGAGCGATCAGATATGTTCCTCTTCAGGCGATCGCGCTGGAAAACGTAAGAATATATGAGAAAACCGGAGAAAACAAACTCCTCGCGCGCATAAGCGACCTGACCGTCACCTTGGACATCCCCTTTCTCATCCGCAATAAACAGCTGAAAACCGTCATCGAACTGTCGGGGTTCTATACGGGGTATAGCCTGTGTGACGCGACCGTACGTACCGTTTCCCGGCCCGGCGCTACTTTCAAGGAGGCTCTGGACCCCTCTCTCATATATACTGTTTCCGTTGTCGAAGGAAATGTCGCGGCAAGGAATATCAGGTTAAACGACCTGTTCGGAGCATTGGACGTAGAAAACATGACGATCCCCTCCGGAAAACTCTATTTTACATACGATGATGACACCTATCTTCTGGGATTTTCCCGACTCGCCAAGAACGAATATGATCTCTCGGTACACTCAAAAGATCTGGATCTCACAATGAATATCGCTAAAACCGGAACAACCCTGGATATATCCTCCCTTACCGGCATGTATCACATCTTCCATTTTGATCTTAAAGGAGAAGTAAGAGGCCTTTACTCTACAGAACCTCAGGCATCCCTGTCCGGTACAGTCGAGACCGACCTCGGCTCCTTTGCCCAGCTCCCGGGCGCAGCGGGAAAACTCGCACATGGCCATACCCTATCAGGAAGGCTCACGTCCAATTTTTTTATTAACTGCGCAGGTTTTTCAATCGAAAAATGTTCAGTCACTGCCACTGCCTCCGCGGAGAATATCAGGATAGACAATGTTCTTTTCCCTGAAGTCTCGGGGAAATTTTCCATGAACAAAGGGATACTTACCTCGCCCCTGATCAGCGGCACCATATACCGGGGGACTCTTTTATGCACGCTTGAAGTGGACTTTCTGAAGGAAGGTTCCCCTTATACCCTGGAAGCTGCTCTTAACAATATGGATCTCGGAAGCTTTGTCAGAGCCATTACCGAAGACAAGGAACAGTTGTTCGGAACACTTAACGCGGACCTCTCCCTTTCCGGATCTTTGCTATATCCGGAAACCGCTCTCGGACACGGGAGCGTTACCGTGAGCGACGCTGATCTCGGCCCCATGCCGATAGCAACGCCTCTTTTAGGAGACTGGTTCTCGAACATACAGAACGCGTTTAACTGGAAAACCCGGGAAAATATCGAACAGGCCTTTATGGATTTCGAAATAAAAGAATGTTTGATCACGACAGATGACCTTACCTTTTTCAGCGATAACATGTATATAGTCTCTGAAGGGTATGTGGATTTTGACGGGAACCTCGCCTTTACTTTCCAGAGTTATCTCCGGGATGCCGACCCTCAAGTGGACGAGGATTGGCAGACCGCCCTCCGTAACACTGTAATAAACGTGGGTAAATTCGTATCCAAAAGCCGCCTATCGGGCACGGTAAAAGATCCTGTGTGGGGAATTTAGCGTACTTGAACGCTATTGGTATCTCGTATGTCGTATTTCGTATCTCGTTTGGATAATAAAAAACCGGAGTCAAGCGACTCCGGTTTTTCTATGCGCTTACGCTACTCGCTAAACGCTATTTCAGGAATTTCTTGATAGATTTCTTCAGCTTATTAAGAGCGTTCGCTCTGTGGCTTATTCGATTCTTGTACGACGCGGCCATCTCAGCGAAAGTCTTTTCATGTTTTTTCGGAACGAAAAGCGGGTCATACCCGAATCCGCTTCGGCCCCTTCCGTCGAAAAGTATCGTACCCTTTACGGTTCCCTCATAACTTCCCAGAAGTATCCCCTCTTTGGCAACCGCGATGTGGCACACGAACTGAGCTTTGCGGTTTTTTTCGGGCACCTTGGAAAGCAACCTTAGCAGCTTCTTGTTATTCTCCTGGTCCGTAGCTTTCGTCCTGGCGAACCTGGCCGAACGGACTCCCGGAGCACCATGAAGAGCGTCTACCTCCAGACCCGAATCATCTGCCAGGACCAGACCGTCAAAAAATCGCGAAACTGTCACGGCTTTCTTTACAGCGTTCTGCCGGAAAGTCCTCCCGTCTTCGATTATGATCGGCGGGGCGATCACGAGATCATCCAGGTTCATTATCTTGACGCCTTTTGAATCTTTCAGAAGAGCTTTTATCTCTTTCCTCTTCTTGCTGTTATGAGTGGCTATAAGTACATTTATCATCACAATACCCCCTTCAAAGCAGTTTTCTGTTTTTCAATAAGGCTCTGGATACCTTTTTCCGCCAGCGCCAGCATCTCATCCATCTGCTTACGGTTAAAAGGTTCCTGCTCGGCGGTGCCCTGTACTTCGACAAAATCCCCTGATCCGGTCATCACTACGTTCATGTCCACCTCAGCTCTGGAATCTTCTTCGTAATTCATATCCAGAAAAGCCTGACCGTCTATTATCCCCGCGCTGACAGCCGCAAGAATATCCCGTACCGGCAACTCTTTAAACACTCCCTGTTTCTTCAGTTTGTCCATCGCAAGACATAACGAAACAAAACTGCCGGTAATACTGGCACAGCGAGTTCCTCCGTCAGCCTGCATCACGTCGCAATCCATCCATATCGTTCTTTCGCCGATCGCGTTAAGGTCGACTATACCCCTAAGGGACCTTCCTATCAGTCGCTGTATTTCGTGTGTCCTGCCCCCTCTTTTTCCTTTAGCCGCTTCTCTCGCTACTCTGCTCTTGCATGATCTTGGAAGCATTCCATATTCGGAGGTTATCCAACCCGTACCCCGTCCTCTCAAAAAAGGCGGAACCCCGTCCTCCACGCTTGCCGTACAAATTACCTTGGTGTTTCCCATTTCCAAAAGACAGGATCCTTCGGCGTATTCTATATAATCCGTTGTTATACTGACCTTTCTTATCCCGTTAGCCAGTCTTCCGTCATTCCTCATCATGTTCCTTTCCTCTTCTGACAATTAAACTGTCAGTGTCATATTTTATTATAAATGTCGTTTCCCCGGGCGTCGACTCCGACAACCAGTGGAAAATCCGACACTTCGAGACGATATATAGCTTCCGGCCCCAGATCCTCGAATGCTACCGGTTCGCATTTTGAGACCCGAGCGGCAAGATACGCACCGGCACCGGCCGGTGCCAGAAAATAAACCGCGCCGTTGTCTTTTATGGCCTTTACTACACTCTCTCCTCTGGTACCTTTGCCTATCATACCTTTAAGGCCCTTTTCCAGTATCGCGGGAGTGAACTTATCCATACGGCTTGACGTGGTGGGACCGCAAGAACCTATAGGCTTCCCCTCCGGAGCGGGCGTAGGACCGCAATAATAGATGACCTGTCCCTCCAGATCTAAAGGCAACTCTTTTCCCTCTTCTATCATGCGACAAAGCCTGAGATGCGCCTGGTCGCGGGCAGTGTATATCGTTCCCGAGAGCAGTACCTCTTCACCGGCTTTAAGTGACGCTATAGCCTCTTTTGTAAGTGGTGTAGTGATCCGCTTAGTCTCCATAATCCCTTACCTTACGATATGCCTGTATCTAGTATTTTGTATCTAGTATCTAGCTTAAAACCTACTCTTAAGTGAGTTTTTTTATTAAGTTTCTAAGCATTCGAGTCTCGTGTTCTATTTCATCCAATAAGTTTTTCTTGTCTTCGTCGCTGACATAACCAATCATTTCAGCGATTTCAATCTGAGTTTCCAACTCAGCACAAGATCCTAACGCAACATACAAAAACTGTCTGTATTCCTTGTTGTGGAACCGATTGAATCCTTCCGCTATGTTCGATGGCACAGACACCGCAGCCCGTTGCATCTGACCTGCCAATCCGTACTTCTCTTGGCTAGGAAAGCTCTTAGTTAGATCATATACCCCTTTAACTATTCCAATTCCCTTATGCCAAACATCCAGATCTCTAAAATTTTTTATTTTGCCTGCCATTGCTTATATTTTTTACGAGATACTCTTCACTATATACTATTCACTACAATATTCCTGTCGCTGAGCGCAGCGCGTGACAAGATATATTCACCGCTACCGGACATCCGGCAATATGCGTCGGAGCTTCTATTATATTCACTCCCATTACGGTACTAAGGCCACCAAGTCCCATTACGCCTATGTCCAACGCGTTGGCCTTTTCAGTTATATCTTTTTCAAGCGCGGCGATCTTGGGATCCGGATTAGGTTCATGGATAGGCCGTAATAACGCTTTTTTTGCCAGCATAGCGCATTGATCCATGGTACCGCCAAGCCCCACACCCAGAACATACGGAGGACAAGCGTCCGGTCCCGCTTTCTGGACGGTTTCAACACAAAATTCCGCTATTTCATCGGCAGTGCAGGTAGGGTTTAGCATAGCAATCCGGCTTTTGTTCTCGCTGCCAAAACCTTTAGGGAGAACCGAAATGGTCAAACCGTCACCGTCCACAAGATCCACGTGAAGTACTGCCGGGGTGTTAGTGTCCGTATTGACTCGGGTTAAGGGACCTGACTCAACGGATTTTCGGAAATAATTATCCTTATACGCTTTCTCCACACCGCTATTTATCGCCGCCGTCAGCCCCTCTCCGTCAACATACACATCCCGTCCCATTTCCACGAACACGGCCACCATCCCGGTATCCTGGCACAGAGGTATGGATTCTTTCTCCGCTATTTCCGCGTTCTCAAGTAGAACATCAAGCATCCGTCCTGACGTGGATTCTTTCTTACTTTCGGCAAGAAACATCCTGAAAGCTTCGACCACATCGGGACGCAGTACGGTATTGGCGCGAACGCAAAGGTCCTCAACCGTTTTCTGCACATCCGAAGCTTTTATGTTACGCATATTCATAATACTGCCTTGCTGACGTTTATTTTTTCCCTTAGGAATATACCCGCGGATCTTCTGAATCCTTCGACATCGTCGCTCACGAAACACTTCATCTTGCCCCTCTGCCTGTCAGCGCGAAGCCCTTCTTTAGAAAGTATGTCCTTCGCTTCTTTAGCCACGGCTGACGACGAATCGACCAGCTTGACCTGACCCATCACCTTTTTTATCACTGTTTTAAGTATCGGGTAATGAGTGCATCCCAGTATCAACGAATCTATTTTCTTTTTCTTCAGAGGTTCAAGATACAACCTGGCTACCTCCAGCGTTATCTTATCGCTTATATGCCTGTTCTCCACCAGCGGGACGAACAAGGGACATGCTGCCGAAAAAAGCCGCGCCGAGGGATCCTCTTTCTTAAGCGCCTTTTTATAGGCACCACTGCCGACCGTGGCGGCTGTACCTATAACACCCACTCTGCCCGTTTCGGTAAGGCGGGCCGCTTCCTTCGCGCCCGGATCTATCACGCCGATAACGGGTGTTTTATAACTTTCTTTTAAAGATCTCAGGGCCAGGCTTGACGCCGTATTGCACGCGACAACCACCATCTTGACCTTATTGTCCAGCATGAAAGCCATTATCTCGCGGGCAAACCTTATGATAGTGGCTTTTGACTTATTACCGTATGGCACACGTGCCGTATCGCCGAAATATATTATATCCTCTTCCGGCAGGTACTTACGTATGCTCCTGGCTACGGTAAGCCCTCCTACTCCTGAATCAAATATGCCTATCGGCCGGTTTTTAAAAGATTTCATCGCTATTATTATAGGTTATAAAGTTAAAACCGTCATCAGTCATTTACGCTAGACCCTGGATGCCGTTGTAAGATTTCAGATTACAGCTGGTAGATTTCAGATATCTGACATCTGTTATCTGTCATCTAAAATCCATCTTGGTACTCCTATTACACCCGTCGTCGACTGTTGTCTGTCGACCTCTCGAGCTAGTTACTACACGCTCTCTCCTACCTCCGCGACACCGACTTCGTAAGGATTACCATCTCATCAAGCATAAGTTCCTGCGCTGCCGGATCCATTACGAAAGCGAGTACCCCTACGCTGTCTTCGTCTGTTTTGAAAAGCATCACAAAATAAGCGACGTCTTTTCCTTCCTGGCTGGCTGTGCCTTCAAAGGCGCGCGCCATAAGTCCGTTAATGTTGAACTCATCCAGTCTCCTGAGGACCTCGATGTCCGTAAAATATTTCTCCATCGTCGTTTTAACTTCATCGGCAGCTCCATCGATATCGGTCTGACCCGGAACATCACCGAGAAAAAACCATATCATACCGTCGTCGGATATACCCATGATATCGCCGTCCTGCATCTCGATATTCCACAAGTCGGACAGGTCCACTGAAAAAAGCTGTTCGTTCCCCTGCATGTAGGTAAGCCGCTGCGCCTGTGGCACCTCGGAAAACCCTGCCGTAGCGGGGAGAACAAGCATAACTGACAGAACTATAATTAAAAATCTATTCATGTTTGCCTCCTGGTTTTGCAAGGGTTAATTTTTAAGATCATCACCGAACTTGTCAATATGTTTGCTATCGGCACCGTCATTATAATTCACACGTTTCCCATCTCGCACACCGCGCTCATAGGCATCTTGCGAGGCCTGGTCCTGCTTCGCCTGTTCATTGGACTTTGACGAATCACTTAATAGTCCCAGGGCGAGTCCTGCCCCGCCTCCTATTAAGGCGCCGGTACCTGCTTTTCCTCCCATAGAGCCGGCCAGGGCACCTATAAGTCCGCCCCCGATACCGTATTTCGCGGTATCGGACATCTCAGCATACGCCGCTTGTCCCACTGCGAAAACGGAAACCAACAAAACCGCCGCCATAAAAACAGACAGGCATCTTGTTTTCTTAATAAAATTTTCTCTTACCATGTTTCCCTCCTTTCTTAACACGTATATTGATTAAAATACCCAAAATATTTACATTATTATACACCACTATGTGGCTATAAGCTATAGGCTTTAAGCTGTAAGTTGTAAGCTGTAAATTATAAGCTTTAAGTTTTAAGCTGTAAGTTTTAAGCTATAAGCTTTAAGAGATTGCCGCGTCGCCTTCGGCTCCTCGCAATGACGGCGTGTAAGATTGCTTCGTCGCTACGCTCCTCGCAATGACGGATAAAGGGGTCGCAATGACATAGCTGTAAG
>CAZUYM010000066.1:0-7446 GCA_964624805.1 uncultured Planctomycetia bacterium | reverse complement strand
TCGCTTCGCTCCTTGTTTTCCTTTTTCCTTTAATATCTATTCCCTATTCCCTATTCCCCATTCCCTATTCCCTACTTACGGTTCACTCCTCCTCAATCTTCTCAGCCTTCAAGGTCGTCGGGCTGGTATCGGTTACTTTCACCTTTACGAGCTGTCCTATGAGTTCCTCATCAGCCGGAAAAACGCAGGGAGTGCTGTTCCGTGTCCTGCCCATGACTTCTTTGGTCGACATGCGGCTTATCCCTTCCACCAGGATCTCCTGCTCGGAGCCTATCATAGCTTTGTTCTTTTCGTGAGAGATCTTTTTCTGGATCACCAGAAGTTCGTTATTTCTTTTCTTCTTCGCGGTTTCCGTGACGTCGTCGACAAGACATGACGACAATGCCGGGGGTCTCGGTGAATATTTAAAAATAAACGCGGAATTATAGCTCATCTCTTCGATCGCTTTTTTAGTAGCGTTATAATCCGTCTCCTTCTCCGAAGGAAACCCTACTATAATATCGGTGCTTAAGCCCGCTCCCGGGACCATCGTCCTTAACAGCTCTATCTTTCCCGCGTAATCTTCATATGTGTATTTCCTGTTCATCAGGTCCAGCATCTTGTCCGAACCGGATTGTAGCGGCAGATGCAGGCTCTCACATACCTTATCAAGGTCTCTCATCGCCCTGAAAAGCCCTTTTCCGGCGTCTTTGGGATGGCTCGTTGTAAACCTTATTCTGTCTATTCCCTTCACGGCGTTCACCGCTTCCAGAAGTTCCGGGAAAGTTATTTTATTGGTTAGGCCCCTGCCGTAAGAGTTCACGTTCTGCCCGAGAAGCGTTACCTCTTTAATTCCTTCACCCGCGAGACGTTTGACCTCATCGACTATAACGCCCTTGGGACGCGACACCTCCTTCCCTCTCACATACGGCACGATGCAGTACGAACAGAAATTATTGCACCCGTACATTATGTTCACAAAAGCCGAGAAGATCCCTGCGCCCCGGTTTGACTTGTCTTTTTTAACGGGACGTTTTTGCTTATCCACGGCTAGTATCTTTTCATCCGCGGTGGACTTAGCCAGAAGGTCAGGAATATCATATATATTACTGGGCCCGGCAACTATATCTACGCTGGGATACTCCTTGAACAGCATCTCCCCGTGCCTCTTTGCCATACATCCCAAAACGCCTATTCTCAAATTCGGGTCCTTCTTCTTCCGGGAAGCAAGTTTCTGGATGTTACCTATAACCCTGTCCTCTGCGTGCTGACGCACACTGCATGTATTAAACAATACGATATCCGCTTTGCCGGCATCGTCTACTATCTCATACCCCTTCGCCACAAGCATTCCGGCGATAAGCTCGGAATCCCGCTCGTTCATCTGACATCCAAAAGTCTTCAGGAATACTTTCTTCATAGCATAGCCCTCCACCTTTTGGATGTCAGATGTTTTGTCCCTCCACACGCTTCCGCGTGTGGTATCCTGCATTCCCCACACGGAAGTGTGGGGTTACTTCTTTTTCTGTCCACCAAGGGACATCCAAAAGTCTTCAGGAATACTTTCTTCATGTTCTATTTTCCCTTGCTCTTTCGTTTTTTAGTAGCCTTAGGCCGCTTTTTCCGAGCTGCCAGATACCTGTCAAACTCTTCCATGGTGTGGAAAATATGCTCATGGTCAAATTCAGTAAAAGTAAATTCGCAGGAAGAAGGTTCATGTTCCTTGCAGATAGCGGGCCTTTTATCATAAATGCTGCACTTAAAGTCTTTCGTCAGATACCGGCAGTCGTTATCGATCTCCACATACCAGCGCCGTCTTTCGATGAACACCGTCACGCCCGTATGGGCCAGGTACCACCTTATGGTCTCGATATCCTCCTTTGTTTTCGGAGCGACTATATGAAAAGCGAAGTACCGGCAGCATTTCGCGTCACATTTTCTGCATGGTGTCATGAAAACCTTTCTTTCAGTATTGAGTATTGTGTATTGAGTAACTTATCTGACCGGCTTTGATCGTTACTCCGGCATCATTATCCAGCTTCACATCTTGTGATGCTCACTCTCAGAACTTTTCGTCTTTTTTTTCAAAACATTGTACAAAAGAAGTATAACAAGCAGCCCTGAACATGACAGTGCCACCGGTTCGGGAATAAGCGCCCCGTGATGCATGGCCTCGGCCATCTCGCCGCTTTGGAAAATTGTCCATATTTTGTTCATCAAGATCCCCATACCCACGCTGCACACAGAGATGGAGACAAGATACACAGCCAGAGCCTTCTTACCCAGCTGCTGTGATATGACCGTCATCCCCACGGCATTTGTCGCTGGTCCGGCCAGAAGGAACACAAAAGCCGCGCCGGGGTTCATCCCCTTAAGCATAAGTGCCGCCGCGATAGGTATCGACCCCGTAGCGCACACGTACATCGGTATCCCTACTATAAGCATCACGATCATTGATTTCAACCCGGAACCCAGGTAGGTCTCGATGAATTTCTCCGGCATAAAATAAGATATAGCCCCTCCAATTATTATGCCCACGATAAGCCACTTGCCGATATCGCCCAAAAGCGCGCCGAAAGCGTACCTGAAAACTTCCCGGACCTTGTAAAATAACGTATGGCCGTGCTCCTCGTCTTCCTGACAGATCGGGCACTTTTTTTTCTCCTCCACGGCAGGTCCGCTGTCATTTTCTTTCAGAAAGATGTTCGCGAGCGTCCCGGAAAAAACACCGGTCACGAACGAAGCTATTACGCGATAAACAGCGAAAAACGGACCCAACAGCGCGTAGGTCGCCAATATGGAATCCACCCCGCTCGTAGGTGTGGAAATAAGGAATGAAAGTATAGCGCCCTTGCTCGCGCCTTCCTTCCGGAGTGACATCGCTGCCGGTATTACCCCGCAGGAACAAAGCGGAAGCGGTATCCCGAAAAGCGATGCTTTGACAACGGAAAGGAAACTGCCCTTCCCGAGATGCCTTGCTATGAAAGCCGTATCTATAAAAACGTGCAGGATACCCGCGAATAAAAAACCGAACAAAAGATAAGGGGACATCTCATTTAAGAGATAATATGATTCTTTGATTATTCCGAGAACTATAGACATATCAGGTATTCGCCGCGGCCAGCCGTTCCCCCAGTTTATATGCTTTCTCCATAAATTCAGGATGTCCGGTAACGGTCGCCTTTTTGTCCACCCCGGGGAAGAATATTTCGTCCTTATATTCGATATTGGCCGTAGCGCAGAAATGCCTCATTATAGACCTGGAATTTTCGAAAAAATCCTCACGCGAAGTCGCGGCGACACACAAAAATGCGCCCGGTATTTTGTCCGGGAAAAGATCCTTTTTGAGCATATATTTAGCCAGCCACACGCACTGGAACCTGTCTATCATGATCTTCATCTGGGCGCTTATACTGCCGAAAAAGACAGGTGATGCCAGGATAACAGCGTCGGCTTCCTGTATCTTCCGGAAAATGATATGTATGTCATCATCCACAACGGAAAAACCCTGCTCATTCACTTTCTCATACTCTTCGACACGGCAGGGAGAAATATCAAGGTCCTCAAGCACTATTTTTTCCGTATCAGCGCCGGCAGCTCTTGCCCCCTCGAGAGCCTTCTCAAGTACCATATCCGTGTTTCCGCCCTTTCTCGGGCTGCCGCTTATACCGAGCACCTTCACTTAGCATCCCCCTGTTCTCCCGCGTGCCTTACTATCCCCGTAGCCCGCGAGGTCACCATATCCGCTTCGCGCACCTGGTCTGTCCGCCCGTCACGGCACTGCGATCCGTATATCTCAATAAATTCGGGAGTGTATTCTTTAAGAATACCTGAATATTCCTTCTTCTTTTCACCGTACATGACTGAAAGTACGATCCTTTTGCCAAGATATCTTTCAAGGACAGGTTCATACGATGTTCCGGAGGAAGTTATGATCTGTTTCTGCAGAGAGGATGTGTATTTTTCCTGCCCCTTAAGCATACTGCCGGCGGGCGTGGCTGTCTTCATCCTCCCTATCAACAGGTCCACCACTTCAAGAAGGGAGTCTCTGACCGTGCCGAAAAAATTCCGGGTGTGGCGCGCCAACCGGGAACAAATACCCGGATGACATACTTTCTTAAGTTTTTTCTTCCTTGCCGCGGCCTGTCGGGGATCAAGATCATCCGTGTAGCGCACTATCATCTTTATATTTTCATACTCGTTCTTGTAGCGTATGTAGCTGGTCTCCAGGTGACCTTCTTCATCGACATGCGGCTTTCCATAAATAAGTTCCAAAGCCGAGTTCTCTACCCGGAGAGTACCCCATACCAGTTTCCCGTCATTCTCCGCGAGGACAACGGGGCTTCCGGAAAAACTCTTCAGACAGTTGTCCTTTGACCTTCCGCTTATAAACGCCCCTATAAAAGTGCATAGGACGATAAAAATTATCGTTATCAAAAATGTGTCAGGCATAATATTTTTTCCTGGAGATGAACGCCGCGGTGCCGCGCTCAGATGACCGTTCCCGCGGGAATAACGGTGTTCTTACATATTATAGTAATACCGTCTCTTATGTAGTAATTCGACCCATCAAAGTTATCAAGTTTTTTAGGGTTTATTATTTTAACATTGTCGCCTATTCTTACGTTCTTATCCAGTATCGCTTTCTGTATAAGGCAGTTCTTCCCCACGCCCAGCGGGGGCACGCCCCCAAGTGTGTTCTCCTCTATCTCCTTCATCGTCTCATAATAATCACAACCCATAGCGACCGTGTCCTCGATCTCAGAACCGGCTCCCACTCTGAACCTCAGGCCGATTATGGAATTTTTTATTTTTGACGACATCACTATAGCGCCTTCGGAGACTATGCTGTCGTTCAGAATGCTATCCTCGAATTTGGCAGGCGGAAGATGACGGCTGCGTGTGAATATCTGCCATGTTTCATCAAACATATCCAGCGGGGGCATCGCCCCGGTGAGAGTAAGGTTCTCTTCGTAAAAGTTCTTTATGGTACCGATATCCCGCCAGTACCCGTCAAAGAGGAACGCGTACGTGTCCTTTACGTTTATGGCATCCGGAATTATCTCTCCCCCGAAATCAACCTTCTTGTCCTTCGTAAGAAGCTCTATAAGAGTTTCCTTGTTAAAAAGATATATCCCCATAGAGCCGGGATAACGGGTTTCCCCGTTATGTTTTATCGAGACATCTTTTATTTCGGAAAGTTCTTTTGGCTTCTCTATGAACTTGTTTATTTTATAGTTCTTGTCCATGCCCATTATCCCGAGACCGGAAACCGCGCCTTCAGGAACGGGGTTACACGCGATGGTCAGGTCCGCGCCCTTGTCGACATGATAACGGTACATTTCCCGCAGGTTCATCTTGTACAACTGGTCGCCCGACAGGATAAATATGTGCTTAAGCGCCGGATCGTTAAAGTGTTTAAGGCACCGCCTTACCGCATCTGCCGTCCCCTGAAACCAGTCGGTATCGTCCATGGACTGCTCGGCTGCCATAATATCCACGAATCCCTTGGTAAAAGGATCCATTTTATATGTCCGGTTTATATGTTTGTTAAGCGACTCCGAGAGGAACTGCGTAAGAATATAAATACGGTTGAATCCGGAATTCAGGCAGTTACTTACGGGAATATCGATAAGTCTGTATTTTCCGAAAAGTGGTACGGCAGGTTTACATCTTTCACCGGTAAGCGGAAAAAGCCGGCTCCCTCTGCCTCCTCCGAGGATCACGCATAATACATCTTTCATTACATCTCCCGGCAGTTTCGATCGCCTCACAGGCGGGAAAACGGAGCTTCCCGCCCTCAAGGACCATTTTTATGCTTTTGCTTTTTTTAGAACTACCTTCTCGGCCTTGTACCAGTCATTCTGGTCCCCGCCGTGATCAAATCCGCGTTCCTGGTAGAACTCGTAAGCTTTCTTTTCGATCAAGGAGAAGAAATCATCTTTTCCTGTTTTTTTAGTAGTGCTTTTTTTTGCCGTTGTTTTCTTGGTAAGCTTCTTAACAACTCGTTTCATCATCCCTTATTTCCCCCTTAATATTTAGGTTAACGAACTTCCCGACGGCCACCCGGACGCCAGGCCTTATGCGTATATACTGTAGTCTATCCCTTTGAAAACGTTGTATTTTTTTTCCGCGTCCTCCAGCATGGCAGTGTCTATATTGCCGTCTTTGAGCTGCGCGTGAAACGCCAGAAACCTGCCGACATGTTCTCTCGTCCTGTTAACGGCATATTCCGTGAACGTACCTGTCTTAATTATAAAAGCCCAGTCGCTGGATTGCGCGAGAAGCAGCTCCCGAGCCATCTGGTTCAGGACCCTTTTTTCAATGCCGGTCGCGTTCTTATACTCCCTTGCGTCGGATATCATAAGTTCAGCTATCTTGTGGATATGCCTGTATATCCAGTCATTGCAGCCGTCAAGCCAGACCTCGCTGTATCCCTTATACCCCCAGCTGGACATAGACGGTTTCATCACAGGATATTTGTCATAAAGCCCCAGGTATTCTCCCGGAGTGATAGTCTTGACCGTATCCTGCTCTTGATCCATTTTTCTAAGAAAAGCTTCCATCCATTCCGGACCCTCGAACCACCAGTGACCAAAAAGTTCAGCGTCATACGGAGATACTATTATCGGTTTACGGTCCATCAGCCCCGAAAGATGCTCGATCTGTTTCTCCCTGTTGAACATGAAGTTGGCGGCGTGGCTGTCCGCGGTGGCCATGGCCGCCTGCCGATCATATAAGTCCTTGAAATCCGAGTCGCCCGTTATCCTGTGATATTTTATGCCGGTATTGACCCTTGTCCCATCACCGTTTATGAACGGTTTTATG
Organism: uncultured Planctomycetia bacterium; assembly: GCA_964624805.1. Lineage (GTDB taxonomy): Bacteria > Omnitrophota > Gorgyraeia > Tantalellales > Tantalellaceae > Tantalella. Next base: position 639 of record CAZUYM010000066.1, on the reverse strand, counting down.
TAGTCGTAATCCAGATCGAACCCCAGGTCCCTGTAATACTCACGATAACTGTGGTCTCCGGGATACCCTTCTTTGGAACTCCATACGGCTTTCGAACTTTCCATATCGCGTCCGAATACTGCCACACCCGAATCGCACAGATAGGGACTATGAACTCCGTAACGCGGCCGGGGCGCGCCGAACATAATGCCGTGTGTCTCCACAAAAAAGTAGCTTATGCCGAATTCAGCCAGTATCGCGTCATGGCCCGGCTGATAAGCGCATTCGGGAAGCCATATACCCTTAGGCGGCATCCCGAACATCTCAGAGTATGTATCGACTGCCACTTTTACCTGAGCTTTTATAGCGGGTTTATACAGATCCATTAGCGGCAGGTACCCGTGCGTGGCACAGCAGGTTATTACCTCCACTTTTCCCAGATCCTGAAAACGTTTGAACGCCGACACAAGGTCATTGTTATATTTTTCGGAGAACACTCCCTTGGCGCGCGTAAACCTGTCGAGGTACATAATGGAAAGTTTGTTGGTGCGCTCGTCGGACTTGGTACGTTCGACTTCCATGCGGGCCAGAGTGGTAAGCTTATCCAGATGCTTCAGAAATCTGGATACAAGAAGCTCGTCCCTGAGCATATTGAGAAGC
>CAZUYM010000065.1:0-7473 GCA_964624805.1 uncultured Planctomycetia bacterium | reverse complement strand
CTGTCTGATTTTTTTCTTGCTCGCGTCAACAAGCCTTTTACTAACAGGCTGTCAGCAAATAACTACCTATAGCAGTATAGAAAACAGCGTACCCACGCTAAGCGCGCAGGGTACGGGCAAGGTCGAAGCTATCCCTGATGAGGCGATCGCGCAGTTCGGCGTGACTAGTGACAGCAAAACGCTCGCGAGAGCATACAAAGACAATACCGAAAAGATGAACGCTGTTATCTCCGCGGTTAAAGGTATGGGCATAGAGGCGAAAGATATCAAGACTTCTTCATACCAGGTCATGCCGCTTTACCCCTTAGACGAGAATGGCCGGCAAATACCCGGAAACCCTTCGGGCTTTAAGGTCCGGCAACAGCTTACCGTGAAGATAAGGGATATTACCAAAACAGGGGATGTTATCGATAAGGTCATAGCAAGCGGCTCAAATATGTTCAATAACCTGAGCTTCGCTTCAAGCCGGATAGACCAGCTTCAGGAAGAAGCTAAAGCTGAGGCGGCAAAAGACGCGAGGAAACAAGCCGAGATCCTGGCAAAAAATCTTGGCGTGAAAACGGGCAAAGTACTTAAGGTAAATGCCTCCTCCAATCAGCCGGGTTATGCCAGGAATGTAATGGCATTTGACTCGGTAACGGCAAGATCCCCGCAGATAGAAGCTGGTTCGATGGAAGTATCTGCCAACTGTAACGTTGTTTTTGAGATAGTACAGGATTAACAGATCAAGCACAGGAGGTTATAATGCGTGTTTGTCCGCAATGCGGTGAAACGTCCGATAAATGGAGACTCTGTGGGAAGTGCGGTATCCGCCTTGAAGAGTACAGGCCTGACCGTAAAGGGGGAAGGACGCCGCTTCCGCCAAAACCTGAGGCAAAACCGGCACCGGTACCCGAAACGCCGGCCGACAAGCCGTCTATAATAGACGGACCTTCCCTATCAAAAACATTAGAAAAAACACCTCCAGTGAAACCGGAATCCGTGGTAGAGGAACCTCCTGTTGAGAGAACACCTGTGACGGAACCACGGCATCCCAAGCCGGCGGTACACGAAAAACCCAAGGCACAACCTTATGTGAAAGAAAGGACTTTTCACACCCCCCCCACAGGAGCCCCTTTTGTGGGAGAAAGAAAATTCGCCGACTCCCCTGAAATCTCAACAAAAAAAACGCCCGTTCGGGAAACACCATCCGGGACGATCAAGGTGGACATGCAGTTAAGCATGGGAACTCTTATCAAGACTATAGCGGTTATCTTTATGGCCCTAGGAGCGTTTTTTATTTTCCTTTCTCTTTGGATGCTCATACACCAGAAGATCTACCAGATAGGCGGAACACATCACATGGCGGCCTTTTTCACTAACCATCCGGGGCTTTCCGTCATTAAAGACATGATGGCCCTTTCGATGCGGGGACATTTATCAGCAGCCGTATGGTGGGGCATCGTCCTCACCGGAGGCGGATATATGCTTTTTCAGCTTAAAATGGCCGCCCGCTGGTTTTTTATGATATGTGCTGTTCTCCGGATTATCCATCTAATAACATATTTCTACCTGCCGATATTTTTCAGCACAGTCGTATATGGCTACGCTAAACATCCCTATTTCGATGCGGGATCGAAGATCTCGGCAATACTATTTACGTTGATATACGGAGGGGTTATTTATCTTTTGACCCGGCCCGCGATAGTCGCACAGTTTGATGATTCCGACGAGTCGAATTAAGCAGGAGTTCTAAATGTCTGAGATGATAAAAATAGAAAAGATGATTTTGGACCCGGTATTGCCACTCTCTGTTATAGGCAGCAAAATGGACGGGCAGATAAACTTCATGGCGGCTTCCTGGTTCACCCGTCTGGAAGTAGACCCTTACCTGTTTGGGGTGTCCGTGCAGCAAAAACATTTCACGTATCGTGCAATAATGAAAAACCGCACGTTCTCCATAAATATACCCTCGGACGAGATGATATCTCAGGCAGATGCTGTAGGACAATTGTCCGGAAACGACTACGACAAGAGCGATACCTTTGAGGTGTTTTACGGTGACAACGAGAACGCGCCAATGGCGAAAGGGAGCGTAATCTCGATGGAATGCACTCTGAAGAATACCGTGGACATCACTAAAAGGGATGAAGGGTATCCCAACGCCCATACTTTGTTCATCGGGGAAGTGAAGAACGTCTGGGCGAATAAAGAGGGGCTTGATGAGAACGGGCTTAATACGAAAAAGATCTCACCGGTCCTGTGGACCTGGTCTCCGCCGAACTACTGGAAACTCGGAGAGAAGACAGGCCGCGCCTGGGATCCTGAGAGCAGAAAACTCATCACAAAAAAGAAATAGCAGGAGGTGCCATGGCGGGCAAGAGAGAAGAGCTTATCAACGAAGCTATTAAGGCAGAATCTAATATGGCTCAGCTTTACAGGGTATACCAGGAGACCTATGCCGAAGACGCGGAGTTCTGGGGCCGGCTAGTGGAAGAGGAAAAACAGCATGCCTCGATCATAGATATCGGCAGGAATGTTTTAACAGAAGAAGACCTGTCAAAGACCTTTCTTTATAACAACCTTGGCGAGTTGAAAGCCGCCAATAAACTTGTTGCTGATATGACTGTTATGTACAAGAATGATCCCCCTTCCAGGGAAGACGCGTACCACCGCGCGATAGAGCTGGAAGAAAGATTTTTTGAGTCATTCTATCAGGATGCCATAACGGGTGACGCAGGTTCCGACGAAGAGAAGATAATTCAGAAACTTAACAAAGACAGTAAAGATCATGCGGAAAGAATAAGGGCTCTGTTGGATTGACCGGCAGCCATTACGGCATTTTAACGAAGGGAGTTATCATGAAACGCGCGACCGAAGAAAAAAAGTATGAAGCATTAAGTCCGTTCGAGCTTAAAAACAAGCTCATAAGCATGTCCCAGACGCATCACGAAAGAATGATGCTTAACGCGGGCAGAGGAAATCCCAACTGGGTGGCGATAGCGCCGCGCGAGGGGTTCTTCCAGCTGGGGTTTTTCGCTCTCGAAGAATCGCAGCGCACTCCGCACAGGCCCGGTCTCGGCGGCCCTGCGGTAAACGAGGGCATAGCCGTGAGATTTAAAGAATTCCTTTCCGCGAATGCCGGCAAACCCGGCGTTTCTTTTCTCGGAGAGATATTTAAATACGTCTGTGATGATCTCAAAATAGACGGCGACGCTTTTCTGAGTGAGATGGTCGACGCTATTCTGGGTGACCATTATCCCACACCCGACAGAATGCTTTCTCTCACGGAGCAAATCGCCCATAAATACCTCGAGCAGGAGATGTTCACCGGTGACAGTTCCGTCGGGAAGTTCGACCTTTTCGCTACTGAGGGCGGCACCGCGGCAATGGATTATATTTTTACAAGCCTTATGGAGAACAAACTTCTTCACAAAGGGGATAAGATCGCGCTTGGCACTCCGATCTTCACGCCGTATCTTGAAATACCGAAACTGAACGATTATGAGTTCATCGAGGTTGAAGTCGCCCAGGACGAGAATTCCGACTGGCAGTATCTCGACTCCGAACTTAAGAAACTGGAGGATCCGGCGGTCAAAGCCTTTTTTCTGGTAAACCCGTCCAACCCGACATCCGTCAGTGTGGCCAATGAGTCTCTGGACAAGATCGCGGAACTTGTAAAAACAAAAAGGCCGGACATCATCCTGCTTACGGACGACGTGTATGGGACTTTTGTTAACGGGTTCAGGTCTCTCGCCGCGATAGCCCCGTACAATACGATACTTGTGTATTCGTATTCCAAATACTTCGGCGCGACAGGGTGGAGATTGGGTGTAATAGGACTCAGTGAAAATAATGTCTTCGACAAAGCCATTGCGGCTCTGCCAGAAGCGGACAAAAAAGCCCTGCACAAAAGGTATAGCTCAGTCACACTCGTTCCGGAAAAAATGAAGCTTATAGACAGAATGGTGGCTGACAGCAGGTCTGTCGCGCTCAACCATACCGCGGGATTATCGACGCCTCAGCAGGTCCAGATGGTGCTTTTTTCCCTTCTTTGCCTGATCGACAAAAAGAACGAATATAAGGCACAGGCACAGTCTATAGTGGCAAAACGCTTCACCACGCTTTATAGCGCGATAGGGATGGACTCTCCGGATAACGACTGGGACGCACGTTACTACACGACTATCGACGTTCCCAAGCTCGCAAAAAAAAGATATGGAGAGGAGTTTGCCTCGCACATGGTCAGTGATCATGAGCCCATAGATTTTGTATGGCGTCTGGCAGACGAAAAATCGATCGTCCTGATGGACGGGGGCGGGTTCGACGCGCCTAACATGTCCGTCAGGGTGTCTCTGGCAAATCTTAATGACAGCGCCTATGACGCGATCGGCAAGGGAATAAGCGATCTTTTGGCTGAGTATCATGCCAGCTGGGAAAAAGGAAAAAAATAATTTACCTGCGTCTAAAATAATATTAGGAGGTATCTATGCTTCACAGTATTGTTGAGATCTGCCGGGAATACCCCCAGATCATCCTGTTCTTGTCTATAGCTGTCGGATATACGATCGGCAAATTTAAGATATTCGGGTTTACCCTGGGGTCGACGGCAGGGTGTCTTTTGGCTGCGCTGGTTTTTGGGCAGATGAATGTCGAAGTACCGCCGCTTGTCAAAACCATAGCTTTCGCGTTTTTTATTTTTGCCATAGGGTATAAGGTCGGCCCCCAGTTCTTTGGCGCCATAAAAAAAGACGGCCTGAACTACATATGGATATCACTTGTAGTTGCTCTGGTTGGTTTGGCGAGCGCGATCATTTTTGGAAAGATCTTCGGTCTGGGAAGAGGCCTGACAGCGGGTCTTCTCTCGGGAGCCATGACACAATCGTCGGTCATAGGTACCGCTGAAGGGGCGATATCCCATCTGGCAGTTTCGTCAGCGGCAAAGACGACTATGACAAGTAATGTTGCCATAGCTTACGCGATAACCTACATCTTTGGCACCGCTGGTTTAGTTCTTTTCATGAAGATCGTTCCCAAGATGATGAAAATTGACCTGAAATCCGAAGCCAGAAAACTCGAAGCCGAACTTTCCGGCGGATCCGCTGACCCCACGGAAGACAACCCGGACCTTTTCAACTGGCATAAGCGTCTCGGTCTTCGTGCTTATACGGTAGAGAACGCGGCAGTTGCCGATAAAAGCGTGAAAAACCTGAAAAGCCTCTTCTCTGTAAATGTCGCGGTAGACAGGATAAAACGTGGAACGGAGTTAATCGAGCCTCAACTGGATACCATACTAAAGTCAGGCGATATTGTAGGGATAGTAGGCCAGCGTTCGGAATTAATAGGTGGCGACAAGATAATCGGACCTGAGATCTCCGACAAAGACGTCGAAGCCCTTGTGGGAGAGATCCTTCGCATTGTTGTCTTGAAAAAAGAAGCGGTTGGAAAGACTTTGGGGGAAGTCAGCGATAATTTGGCGTACGGTTGCTTCTTAAGAAAATTCACCCGGCAGGGGCATGAACTGCCAATCTCCAAAAATATACATCTTAGCAAGTGTGATGTCCTGGAAGTAGCCGGTTCGACTACGGACGTTGAGAATTTTGCCAAGGTTATAGGATATCCCGAACGCACTACAATAACCACCGATCTGGCTATGGTCGGACTGGGTTGCATGCTGGGAACGCTGTTAGGTCTTGTAGCCGTACCTGTTTTCGGAATACCTATAACTCTGGGGGTAGGAGGCGGGGTCCTGGTATCGGGGCTTGTATTCGGATGGCTTAGAGCCGTTCATCCCACTTTTGGGCAGATCCCTACCTCAACACAATGGGTTTTTACAGACCTGGGGCTGAACCTTTTTATAGCCTGTGTAGGGCTTGTCGCTGGGCCGAAAGCCCTTCACGCGCTGCAGACGACCGGAGGGACGCTGTTTTTTCTGGGGGTTGCCGTAACCCTTATTCCGGCATTCGCGGGTCTTTTGTTCGGCAAATACATCCTCAGGTTGAACCCTGTTCTTCTTTTCGGAGCGATAACGGGAGCCGAAACCTGTACCGCGGCGCTTAACGCGCTTAAGGAAGAATGCGACAGTGCCGCGCCCGCGCTTGGATACACTGTATGCTACGCGTTCGGTAACGTTATCCTTACGATCTGGGGAACTGTGATCGTTTATGCTATGTAATCTTTTGAAAGGAGCAAGTTATGAAGCTGATTAAATTTTTCGCCGGTGCCGTTTGTTTTGTCATGACTTTCGTCATTTTTGCGTCCATAGCGCAGGCGGAACTGCCCACGGTAGCAATAGTTTCTACCGGCGGGACTATCGCCGAAAAGGTCGATCCGAAGACCGGCGGCGCCGTTCCCGCGCTGTCGGGCAAAGATCTTACAAGCGCCGTACCAGGACTGGGAAAACTTGCCAACATCGAGGTTACAAATTTTTGTAACATAGATAGTTCTCAGATGTCACCGGAGATATGGGCCAACCTGTCAAAAAAAGTGGATGAGGTCCTCGCTGATCCAAGAGTTAAAGGCGCGGTGATAACCCACGGTACGGACACCATGGCCGAAGGGGCATATTTTCTGGACCTTACCCTTAAAAGCGACAAACCGGTCGTTTTTGTGGGTGCCATGCGTGACGCTTCCGACCTTTCTCCGGACGGTCCGGCTAACATCTATAACGCTGTATTACAGGTGCTTTCAGATGAGGCGAAAGACTGGGGCGTGACTGTAACTCTCAATAACTATATCAACTCGGCGCGTGATGTAAGAAAGACTAATTCTGTAAACGTACAGACTTTTCTTTCGGGTGAAAAAGGGTATCTGGGATATATCTCTATGGGAAAGGTCCTTCGCTACAACGACCGTCTTGATCGTCAGAAGTTCCCGCTTCCAGAGAAGCTTCCCAAAGTGGTCCTTCTTCAGACTTATTCCGGCGCCGACGGCAGTCTTCTGCGGTACGCTGTTGACCAGGGCGCCGAAGGTATTGTCATAGAAGGTGTTGGCGCGGGGAACGTCAACGCGGAGGTCTTCAAGGCGGTGCAGTACGCGTTAAAGAAAAATGTAGCCATAGTGCTTACTACCAGGGTATATTACGGAGGCGCTTTCCCGATCTACGGAGATCAGGGAGGGGGGCGGACTATGCAGGAAGCCGGGGTGATCATGGGTGGAAACCTTACAGGCCCTAAGGCGCGAATTCTGCTCATCATGGCTCTGCCGGAAGTTAAAAGCGACAACTCTAAGCTTCAGAAATACTTCAAATATTGATTCCTGCGCAATTACTCATAGAAAACGGTCTGGTTTCGCGCCAGGCCGTTCTTTTTCCCAGACCTCGGTCTTTCGAATGCTAAGGTTTAGTGATCGGTGTTTTTCGGATTTTTCTCTCCTCAACCTTAACCTCGACCTTACCCTGCTTAAATTATTTGAGCTTTTCTGCCAAACATGATAAAATTCTACTTGGTAAATATGAAAAAAGTATTTTACACAGTATTAATGGGACTTGTTATC